>JAFWRB010000211.1 GCA_017508845.1 Neisseriaceae bacterium
GCTGCCTGAAACCTATATCGTCATTGCGAGCCTTACCAAAGCAAGGCGTGGCAATCTCCTGAAACAGTTTTTAAACGAGCAATAAACGAGTTTAAAAACTGTTTCAGGGGTAGCCTATCATCAAAAACGGACGCAATACAAAATGATTTCAGGCTGCCTGAAAATGTTTTTGCATTGTCGTTGTATTGATTTACGCTACCCTAAAATTATTTTTAACTTCGCTAATGCTTGTTAAAAATAATTTTAGGAGATTGCCACGCCGTACTTATAGCACGGCTCGCAATGACGATAAGGGCTACCTGAAAAATAAAAAAGCGTTTGATAAACAGCAAACGCTTTTTTAATCAACAAACTAATGACACTGTGCGATATGAATAACCTTATCAAACCGTTTGGCGGCTAAATCGTCTTTGTGTATCCAAAAATACAAACAGCCTGCATCGCCGAACATAATATCCACAGAGCGATGGTTTGGATTTTGTTCAAACAAATCATCAGACGGCGTTATGCCTGCCTTTTGCAAAATATCGCTAACTTCTTGTATTCGTTGTTTATTTTGCTCTTGTTCTGCGGCAAATTTCTTTTGCAAGTCTTCTGGCATTTGAGCCGCAACTTCCCAAAAACTCATTCCATCTTCATCTTTGGTATTAAACAGTTCTTGTGTTGTTAATAATGAACGATATTCCCACAACAAAGGCAACAATTCTTCGGGAATATTTTGCAATTTCGGATAAAGCACTGCGTCCTTATCTTCCACATAAATGCTGTCTAACTGAAACAGCAAAATCCAATCGTCTTTTTCCTTGTCGATTTGGGCTTTCATTTCAGGATTATCACGGTAATCGTCCCAGTCCCCGTTGTGAGAACGCAAAACACATTCTTCTTCCATATCCCATTGTATGGGTTCTGCCCAGCCAAACAATTTCACCGTGCAACCATTTCGTGCGTCTTCTCCGAAAAATTGTTCGTATTCCGCTGTGCCTTGCAATTCATCATAAATATCCACATCAGGAAACGCTTCTTCGGCTCTATTTTGCGATGGCACATACGACTGACGCGAAAACGACACCGTCAATTCACCTATATCAATATATTCATCATCACAATTTTTAGCACGGTCAAACGGCAAAGGCATTCGCACCAAAGGCATTTCGGGCGGAAAATAAAACACTTTGGCACAATCTGGATTTTCGCCCCAATCCCCACTTTCTTCATCATAAAAAAACGACAACAAACCTGCTTTTGGCAGTCGATTTTCCGTATCGCAATCCGCCAACTCTGCCAAATTAAATTGAGCCATAAAGGTTAAAGGGTGCGGTTTATCATCATCACCATAAAGAGATTCACAGGCAACATACGGCCAAACAAAATCGGCAGGCACATCGGGACAACCGCCGATTTTACTTGCCCCAATCGGCAAATTGCCAGAACTCATTTGATAATGAACACGAATTTCAGGACGGCGATTTTGTTCTAACCAGTCCAAAATGGCTTGGGCTTTGCTGGACATAAGATACTCCTTATAATGATTTGATAAACAGTGTTGTTGATGAAGACAGGTTTGTCAAAACCTGTATTTAATCATATATGATTGAGCGAGTTTTTGAAAAAATAATTTTCAGGCTGCCTGAAAACGCCGTGTTCTCTGTGTTCTTGGTAAGCGATAAATCACTTTCAGGCAGCCTGAAAACTAATGGCTTTGCACCGAAAAACGCACTTGGCTAAAATCGCCCGCTGCCAAATCTTGTTTGCGGATAAAAATATACAAACAGCCGCCGTCTCCAAAAATCAGACCGCCCATATCATCATCTGTTTCGTCTGCGATATTCTCTTCAATATCGTCATCATCTTCATTTTCAAGCATTTTTTGCAAATCGCCTTTTTCTTTTGCGGTTTGCATTTCTTGAAGAATATCTTCGGCGGTCATTTCTTTTCTGCCAAAAATACCGCCCATTAAAGACGATAAAAACGATTTTTTCTCTTCCTGCGGTTTGCCGACCACCTGCATACCGCCTTTTTCTAATGCCGTTTGCATATCTTCAACATAATTGCCAAACGCTTTGCCAGCCATAGGCAAAGCCTTACTGATTTTGTTTTGCAAATCATACAAGCCCGAAAAATCCGCAGGCGTGTTGGTGTAATCTGTATTGCACCAGTTAATTTCATCTAACTGAAACAGCAAAATCCAGTCATCTTTTTCCTTATCGATTTGGGCTTTGATTTCGGGTTTATCGTTGTAATCGTCCCACTCCAAACCTGCCGCACGCAAAGCACATTCTTCTTCCATACAGCCTTGAATGGTATCGGCATAGCCTAATAATTTCGGCACATAATTGCCCCGACCTTCGCCCCACAATTTTTCGGTATCGTCATCATCTAATTCATCGTATATATCATCAAACTGCATTCGTGTCCGTTCGCTATCAGGCACATTCGAGCTTGCCTGAAACCACACTTGCAATTCAGGAATACGACTGTGTTTATCCAAGTCATCATACAACTTTGACTTCAACC
>JAFWRB010000212.1 GCA_017508845.1 Neisseriaceae bacterium
CCATAATCGTTTAAAATAGCGAGTTTTATAGAAAGACTTTCAGGCAGCCTGAAAGCATTTGGACTTATCATTCGGAGCAACCGAAATGGACGAAAACTTAAAAGAAGCCGCATTAAACTTTCACGAATATTTGCAACCTGGCAAAATTCAAGTAACGCCGACCAAGCCGTTGGCAACGCAATACGATTTATCTTTGGCATATTCACCTGGCGTTGCCGCTCCTTGTATGGAAATTTATGATGACCCCGCCGCGTCTTATAAATACACTGCTCGTGGCAATTTGGTTGCCGTTATCTCTAACGGTACAGCCGTTTTGGGCTTGGGCAATATCGGTGCTTTGGCAGGTAAGCCTGTAATGGAAGGCAAAGGCGTTTTGTTCAAAAAATTCGCAGGCATTGATGTATTTGATATTGAAGTGAATGAAACCGACCCCGATAAGTTAGTCGATATTATCGCTTCTTTGGAGCCGACCTTTGGCGGCATTAACTTGGAAGACATTAAAGCCCCCGAATGTTTTTATATTGAGAAAAAACTGCGAGAACGCTGCAATATTCCTGTGTTCCACGATGACCAGCACGGCACGGCAATCATCACTGCCGCAGGCGTTTTGAACGGCTTGCGTGTTGTGGGTAAAAAAATTGAAGATGTTAAATTAGTCTGCTCGGGTGCAGGTGCGGCGGCGATTGCGTGCTTGGAATTGTTAGTGGCATTGGGTATGAAACGCTCTAATATCACGGTGTGCGACTCCAAAGGCGTGATTTATAAAACCCGTTCTGACCGCGACAGAATGGACGAATCCAAAGTGCGTTTTGCGATTGAAGACAACGGTCAGCGTGTTTTAGCAGACGCAGTAAGCGGTAAAGATATTTTCTTGGGGCTGTCCAGTGCGAATGTGTTGAAGCCTGAAATGCTGAAAACAATGGCAGATAAGCCGATTGTGTTTGCTCTGGCTAATCCGCAACCTGAAATTTGGCCGCCCGAAGCGAAAGCCGCTCGTCCTGATGTGATTATCGGTACAGGGCGTTCCGATTTTCCTAATCAAATTAATAATGTATTGTGTTTCCCCTTTATTTTCAGGGGTGCATTGGATGTGGGGGCAACCACAATTAACGAAGCGATGAAACTTGCTTGCGTGCGTGCGATTGCGGATTTAGCAATGGCAGAACAAACCGATGAAGTATCATCGGCTTACGGCGGTCAAGAATTGTCGTTTGGTGCGGAATATTTAATTCCCAAACCGTTCGACCCACGCTTGATTATCAAAGTTGCCCCTGCTGTTGCACAGGCGGCAATGGATAGCGGCATTGCCACGCGTCCAATTACCGATATGAATGCTTATATCGAAAAATTGACGCAATATGTGTATAAATCAAACTTATTTATGCGTCCTGTATTTGCCCAAGCCAAGAAAAACCCAAAACGCGTGGTGTTGTGCGAAGGCGAATCATCTCGTGTTCTGCACGCCACACAACAAATTGTGGCACAAAAAATCGCCAAACCGATTTTGGTTGGACGCAGTCGCATTATCGAAGAAAAACTGCAAAAATTGGGCTTAACCGTTCAGGCAGGCAAAGATTTTGAGTTAGTCGATGTTGAAACAGACAATCGTTACGACACTTACTGGCAAGAATATTACAATTTAACCAAACGGCAAGGTGTTACCGAAGCCGTTGCTCGTCGCCGCTTACTTACCGACACCACACTCATCGGTGCGATGATGTTGCGAAGTGGCGACGCAGATGCTTTGGTGTGTGGCACATTTGGCTCGTTTGACCAGCATTTTGATATACTCGAACAAGTTATCGGCTACGAAAACAAAGACAACATTGCCGCCGCGATGAACGCCCTGATTTTGCCACAAGGCAATTTGTTTATCACCGACACCTATGTAAATGACGAACCAGACGCATACACCTTATCTCGCATTACCGCAATGGCAGCCGAAGAAATGCGTCATTTTGGCATTAAACCGCAAGCGGCACTGTTAGCCAATTCCAACTTCGGTGCCCCGCAAAGCGATGTTGGCTGAAAAATGGCAGAAGCCTTAAAAACCATTCGCCAAAACTTGCCCGAATTAGAAATTGACGGCGAAATGCAAGGCGATGCGGCATTGTTACCTGAAATGCGGAAAAAAATCCTGCCCGACACCACACTACACGGCTCGGCAAATCTTTTGGTAATGCCGAATATTCAGGCAGCCAATATCAGTTACAACCTATTGCGTGTATCCGCCGCAGACGGCGTAACCATAGGACCAATCCTAATGGGTATCGCCAAACCCTGCCATATTGTTACACCGATTTCGTCCGTTAGACGAATCATCAATATGGTTGCCATCGCTGTGGTTGATGCTCAACGAGAACAGGCATAAGTGCTTGAATGGTAAAATAAAACGAACCGTTAAATGCGGTTCGTTTTTTTAAACTTCACTTTATCCGCCCTACATTGTTTCAGGCTGCCTGAAATTATATAGGCGAACAACACGAAACCACTGGCAAAGGCTCATCGGCTTGCCAAGCCCGTGCTTGCTGAATGTCTTGTTCTATTTGTTGTTTGAGTGCGTCAAGGCTCTCGAATTTTTGTTCATCTCGCAATTTGGCAAAAAATGAAACGGTTAAGCGTTTGCCGTATAAATCACCATTAAAATCAAATAGATGAACTTCTAAATGCTGTGTTTTTTCGTTTGATACAGTGGGGTTATAGCCAAAATTGGCAACCCCTTTTCTTTTACCAAAATCACCTTTTACTTCAACCACATATACGCCTGATAAAGGGTAATGATGTGGCGGCAAATAAATATTGGCAGTGGGGCAATTTATGGTTCTGCCCAATTTTTTGCCGTGCATTACCCTACCTGAAATGGCATAGGCTCTGCCCAATAGGCGGTGTGCTTGTGTTAAATCGCCATTTGCCAACGCCTGACGCACAGCGGTGCTGGACGCTCGTTTGCCTTGCGATAACACGGTTTGAATTTGTTCGGTTTCAAAAGCGGTTTGTTGTTGCAAAAAGGCAAAATCGCCCTGTCTTTTTGCCCCAAAACGAAAATCATCGCCCACAAGCAAATATTTGATATTTAATGATTTAATTAAAATTTTCTGCACAAAATCATCAGCCGTCTGATTCGCCATAACCTGATTAAAACGCGTAACCCACGCCACATCAATGAAACCGCCGTTATCTAAAAGTTGCAATTTATCGCGTAAGGGCGTTAGGCGAAAAGGTCGCTCGGTGTGGCGAATGCGTGAAAAATATTCTAACGGTTGCGGTTCAAACAGCATAATGGCTATGGGCAAACCGCGTTTGTCCGCTGCTTGCCGCAGTTGTCGCAAAATCTGACAATGCCCCAAATGCACGCCGTCAAAATTACCAATCGTCAATGCCACGCCCTGCTTGAAATGCGGGCAAGCCGACTGTCCAGGATAAATCTTCATTGCTGTGTGTTGTTGTGTTTTATAAAAGTTGTCTATTTTACGCCTGTTTTGCCTTTTCAGGCAGCCTGAAAGAAAGATTTTATGGGAATTTAAAATTGATTTGCAGGTAACCGTACTCATCAGTGCGAACCGTACGATAGAATGCAAATTCCTTGCAATAGGAAATGCTTTCAGGCTGCCTGAAACTATTTCTGCCAATAACTTTTAATATTCACAAATTCATATAAACCAAATTCGGACAATTCTCGCCCAAAGCCTGATGATTTGACGCCGCCAAAGGGCAGACGCAAGTCGCTACTGGTGTGGCGGTTGATGAATACACTGCCAACATTTAATTTCTGCCCCAAATGCCACGCGGCATTTGTGTCTGCCGAATAAATGCACGCCCCCAAACCAAATGGGCTGTGGTTCGCTATTTGAATGGCGTTATCAAGATTATCGGATCGAAATACAGCGGCAACCGTGCCAAATACTTCTTCATTCGCTACTTTGGCGGTCAATGGCACGCAGTCTAAAACCGTGGCAGGATAAGCATGTGGCGTTTCAGGTAGCGTACCGCCTAATCTTAACTTCGCACCGCAGGCAACAGCGTCATCAACAAAGGCTTGCATATTTTGGGCGGCGTTATCCAAATGCAAACAAGCCAGCGTGGTTTCAGGCTGCATTGGGTTACCTGATTGCAATTTTTCACAATGACGCAAAAATTCTGCCATAAAATCGTCCGCAATTTCAGGTGTCAGAATAATGCGTTTAGCGGCATTGCACGACTGCCCTGCATCGCGAAATCGTGAATGGCAAGCGTCGCGTGCAGCGGCAGTAATATCCGCGTCAGGTAGAACAATAAACGCATTGCTGCCGCCCAATTCCAAAACACATTTTTTCAAATATTTGCCTGCAATTTGAGCCAAATGCCGCCCCGTATTCGCCGAACCTGTAAAAGCCAAAGCGTCTGTGGCAGCAATCGCCTGCTCTGTATCATCGTGCGACAAAAAGGCTGCCTGAAAAGGTAAATCGTCATTCACCAATTCAAACAGCATCTCACTCACACGCCCCACAGTGGGTGCAGGTTTCACCAAACACGCATTGCCTGCACACAAAGCAGGCACAGCAAAACGCAAAATCTGCCACACAGGATAATTCCACGGCATTATCGCCAACACAAGTCCCAAAGGTTCAAACGCAATTTGACTTAAAGACGCACCTGTGGCAACGGTTTTGCGTGCCAATAATTCAGGAGCCAAGTGCGTGTAATAGCGAATGAGTGCAATCGACTTTTCCACTTCTGCCCGACATTCAAGCAAACACCGCCCTACTTCTTGGCAAATCGCGTTCGCTATCTGTTCAGCAGCAAGCGACAGGCGTTCAGCAAAGGCAGACAAAGCCTTTGTGCGTTGCGTAATATTTGCCACTGCAAAATCCGTCTGTTTTTGGCGTAAATGGGCGATTTGCTTTTCAGTCGTCTGCCACGAATCACACGCACGGCGATAAATTTCACGATTATGAAAAATATCTTTGGAAATAAAATAGTTAGTCATCATATTTAAAGTTTCAGGCTGCCTGAAAGTAAAATAATAATTTTACAACATAAGCAAAAACCGTGTATATCATAGATAAATATACACGGTTGAAATATTGCCAAAAATATCACAATTAAATATATAAAACTAATATCAATGAAAATTAACTTGTTTGCTCAGGAAAAAAATCAAATTTACTAAATATATTACATAACACTGTATCTTCCCAACCACCATTACCATATTTAGCATATCTAACAATCTTTCTTTTCAGTTCTTCGGTTAATTCGATTTTACAAGTAGCTTTATTTGTTCTATCTTGAAGTTCTGCCATAAGGTTTTGAAAACCACCACCTTTTCTTTTTTGAGCAAAAAGTTTTTCAACATCATTTTGAGTTAATTTATATGTTACCATTTTAACTACCTCTAAATAAGATTAAAATTATGTGCATTCAATCAACAATACACGATTTAGAAATTGAGTTAAGCCAGTAGCACTCATTGTACTAAACACCGATAAACAGCGAAACTGACCCACTGCCATTGTATCTATTCGTGTATTGTAAGTCAATCAATGCTTTCCCGTGCTACCAAAACCGCCTGCACCGCGTTGGCTTTCGTCAAATTCATCAACCACTTCAAAGGCTGCCTGAATAACAGGAATAATCACCATTTGAGCAATGCGTGCAAAGGGTTCAACCACAAAATCAGTATTCGAGCGATTCCACAGCGACACTTTAACTTCGCCCTGATAATCGGAGTCAATCAAACCCACTAAATTGCCCAACACAATGCCGTTTTTATGCCCCAAACCCGAACGCGGCAACAGCACCGCCGCCATTTTTGGGTCTGCCAAGTGAATTGCCAAACCTGTGGGAATTAACGCACTTTCGCCTGATTTTAAAGTAATGGGTGCGTCTATGCAGGCACGCATATCCAAACCAGCCGAACCGTCTGTGGCATATTGCGGCAGTTGATTGGCAATGCGTTGATCTAAAATTTTCAGTTGAATGGGGGCTTTCATTGTGGATTACTCTCATTATTAAAAGGGGGAATTATACTTTTTATTTCAAGCAAGATAAAATGCTTTCAGAAACAAGAAATTCATCAATCAGTAATGGATTTTTTTGCTTTACTCGATCAATCAAATGAGTTATTACAACAGACAGAAGAAAAACTGCAAAACACTTGAAAATTGAACAAAATTGAAGATTTTGAACGCAAGGATAACCAATCCTATACTTTCAGTACCAATAGCGAAGACTTGAAAGAACAATTAGGAGCAAGTTACGAGCACCCCATTGTACAGAAAATTGAACAACACTTAAAACAATATGCTCAACAAGTTACCTGATTGGGAGATGGTAAAGTTGTCGATAATATATTTTTGACAAGTCGCTATAAGCGTTGTTATGTTTCTCTTCAATATGGTATTCCATTTTTAGGTGGTAAGAAAATTTTTGAATTAGATCCACACGGTGAAAAATATCTATCACGCACCAAACACAAAGACCTAATTGAACAATTAACGCTTAAAGAAAATATGCTGTTAATCACCTGCAGTGGCACGATTGGTAAAGTGGTTTTGGTACCATCTCATTGGCAAAATTGGACATCAAGCCAACACTTATTGTAGCTTAATCCAATGAGCGATGAAATTGCAGGTTATTTGTTTTTATGGCTCAATTCACCGTGGAATTTGCTATTAATTCAACGCCATACCTATGGCTCAATTATTTTTGAAATCACTGAATACCATTTAGCCGATGTCAGTGTACCGCTGATTGATAAATCCATAATAAAAGAAATCAATCAATTAGCATTATCCGCAAATAAATTGCGTACAGACGCTTTTAATAAGGAACAACAAGATTGGCAATGTTTGAAAATATTCTCAATGATTAACGATTAAGTTTTATATCGTGAAATATTTTTCAAGCTGACTGAAACGAAATTCGGCGTAAGCCAAAATGGTGATAAAAACGCGTGAGCAACTTGTTGCCCACGCTACATATAAAAATACAACAAAATCAACATCCTACTCTGGTCGCATTTGTGGGAATAAAATCACATCGCGAATGGTTTGGGTGTTCGTCAGCAGCATTACCAAGCGGTCTATGCCTATGCCGCAGCCGCCTGTGGGGGGTAAGCCGTATTCCATTGCTCGAATATAGTCTGCGTCATAGTGCATCGCCTCGTCATCACCTGCGTCTTTTTGGGCGACTTGGGCTTTGAAGCGTGCGGCTTGGTCTTCGGGGTCGTTTAACTCGGAATAGCCGTTGGCTAATTCTCTGCCCACAACAAACAGTTCATAGCGTTCGGTTAAGCCTTGCTTGGTGTCGGACGCTCTTGCCAAAGGCGATCCTTCAATCGGATAGTCAATAATAAAAGTCGGTTGCCACAGTTTTTTCTCGGTACTGCCCTCAAATAAAGCAAGTTGCAAAGCACCCAAACCCTGTGCTGGCGGCAAAGGTTCGCCTAATTTTTTGATTTCTGTTTTCAACCAGTTTTCGTCATTTAATTGTTCGTCTGTATATTGCGGATTGTAGTGTTTCACCGCCTGCAAAATGGTAAAACGGTCAAAAGGTTTAGATAAATCAACGGCTTTACCGTCATATTCTATTGTGGTTGTGCCACAGGCAACTTGGGCACACGCTCGAATAATATCTTCGGTCATTTGCATCATACGATTGTAATCGGCAAATGCTTCGTAAAATTCAATCATCGTAAATTCGGGATTGTGGCGTGTGCTAATGCCCTCGTTGCGGAAACTGCGGTTAATTTCAAAAACCCGCTCCAAACCGCCCACAACCAAGCGTTTGAGATACAATTCGGGAGCAATGCGTAGGTATAAATCAATGTCCAAAGCGTTGTGGTGCGTAACAAACGGCTTGGCAGTTGCCCCGCCTGGAATGGGGTGCATCATCGGCGTTTCCACTTCCAAATAACGCTCGCCAACCATAAATTCGCGAATGGTGCGGATAATATGACTGCGTTTAATGAAAATATCGCGTGATTCTTGATTGATGATTAAATCGACATATCGCTGACGATATTTTTGTTCTTGGTCTGCCAAACCTGCGTATTTTTCAGGCAGCGGTCGCAGGGATTTTGACAGCAAGCGAATGGCAGACACTTTCACCGACAACTCGCCGTGATTAGTCTTAAACAAAACACCTTCCGCCCCCAAAATATCGCCCAAATCCCAGTGTTTAAAGTCGTTGTAAATGTCTTCGCCGATTTTATCTCTTTGAATATACAACTGAATTTTGCCCGACATATCGGACACAGTGGCAAAAGACGCTTTACCCATCACGCGTTTAAGCAACATTCGCCCTGCGATTTTAACGCTAATGTTTTGATTTTCAAGCGTTTCTTTATCCATTTCGCCATATTTGGCTTGCAAATCGCCCGCAAAAGAATCACGGCGAAAATCGTTGGGAAAAGCAACGCCTTTGGCTCTGATTTCATTCAGTTTTTCGCGTCTTCCCGCGATAATTTTGTTCTCATCTTGCACTTCAATTGCGTTATGTTGATTGTCGCTCATTTTGTTTTGTCCTATAAAAATTTTTTAACTTCACCTGCGATACGCAGGTTCGTTGAAATTTCAATTTGATGACTGATGTCATCTCCTTTTACAAACTGCGTTTGTAAAAGATTTCACCTAACGGTGAAATTAAATCTTATTTTCAGGCTGCCTGAAACATTATGCAACATAAATAAATGTAAAATACAAATACGCTAAAATAATAACAATTACATTCAACCAAAATAAAGACTTAGGTGATTCTATGGTTTGTAAATGTGGTTTCGATAATTGATATTCAACAAATGTTTTCTCTATATCATGCTCTTTTTTTGCTCTTTGAAATATTTCATTTGCTTCTCGTTCAAATTCTGCAAACTCTTGTTCATCAAAAGCGTCCCCCATTTCTTCTTGCATTTTTCGTTTTGTTTCTGCTATTACTCGTGCATTTGTTTTATCTAATTCTAAATCATGTTCTCGAAAATGTTCTTTCGCGTCTTGCAACCACTTCGGTGGCTGTTGAATGGTTTGTTGCACTTTTTGTTGTAATTCAAAATTTTCCTGCTGTTTTTTAATATATTCAGTCGAATTTTTTGCCGAACCGATTAAATATTTTTGATATAAAAACAAACCCAAAACCACAAAAAGACATACCACTAAAATAACAGTCATCAATGCAGTATCTTTTTTCACACTCAAAAAATAAAATAATCCGCACGCCAAAAACATTGTTAAATGAGCAAGCGTTTGTACATTATGCAAGTTTTTAATACTTGACGGTGCCAGTTTTTCTTTATCTTCAATCATTTTTATTCACTCTCAATATCATATTTTCAGGCAGCCTGAAAACTATTTAATCTTCGTTCCTATGCGTTTGATTTCTTTATTAAACCAAATAATCCACGCTTTGCCGACTATGTATTTATCATCGACAAAGCCCCAGTAACGGCTGTCGGCACTGTTGTCGCGGTTGTCGCCCATGGCGAAATATTTGCCTTGCGGCACTTGGCAGATAAAGCCTGTTTCGTCATATTGACACGCAGGGTCGTTGTGTTCTACACCTGATGGGCTGTATGTGGGGGCTTCAACTATTTGAAAAATATCAAAATCTTTGCCGTTTAGCGTTTCTTTAAATTGCTCGACAGGAATGGGAAACGGGGTGCCGTCTTGTGGAAAACTGTTGCTGCCGCTTGCGGTATCGTTTGCAATTTTTCCGTTAATTTTCAATATCTTATTTCGATATTCTACGGTATCACCGCCCACTGCCACAATGCGTTTAATGTAGTTAATATCAGGATTGGGCGGATAGTTAAACACCACAACATCGCCCTGCTCGATTTTGCCTGTGGGAATAAGCACATTGTTGATAATCGGAACTCGCACGCCGTAGGAGAATTTTTTCACCAAAACGAAATCACCTGGCACTAATCCTGGACGCATGGAACTACTGGGAATAACAAACGGTTCGGCAATAAAGGTTCGCAGTAAAAATACAATTAAAACAATGGGAAAGAAACTGCCTAAATAATCGGTAAAGGCGTTTTCTTTATGGTGTTTTTTGTTGATTTTGTTAATAATCCAAAATATCAGCGTGCCTACGGTAAAAATTAACAAAACCGCTGTAAAACTCATAAATTTAGCCAAAACGCCAAATAAGCCAACAATAACGGCAAGCAAGCCCCATTGTATATTTGCTGACCATTCATTTGTTTCGGCATTTCTTTTTTTGTCAGCCGTGAAAGATAATCCTAAACCGCCAACAAATAATGCAATACAAATATAAAATAAAGTATTCGACATTTGCTTTATTTTTCCCCCACTTGTAATACGGCTAAAAAGGCAGATTGTGGTATTTCCACATTGCCCACTTGTTTCATTCGTTTTTTACCAGCCTTTTGTTTTTCCAAAAGTTTTTTCTTGCGTGTAATATCGCCGCCATAACATTTTGCCAAAACATTTTTTCTTAATGCTTTAATGTTTTCTCGTGCAATAATTTGACTACCAATGGCAGCCTGAACAGCAATATCAAACATTTGGCGTGGTATTAACTGACGCATTTTTTCTGCCAACTCTCGTCCTTTAATACGAGCGGACTGGCTATGCACAATTAAACTTAATGCATCAACTTTATCGCCATTGACTAAAATATCCAACTTCACTAAATCGGCAGGACGAAATTCTTTGAAATGATAATCCACTGACGCATAGCCACGAGAAGTGGATTTGAGTTTATCAAAAAAGTCCAACACCACTTCGTTCAACGGCATATCATAAGTGAGCATCACCTGCCGCCCCATATACTGCATATTGATTTGCACGCCGCGTTTTTGATTGCACAGCGTCATCACATTGCCAACAAACTCTTGCGGCACAAGGATTGTGGAAGTGATAATCGGCTCAAACAGCGTTTCATACGAGCCTGCTTCGGGCAGTTTGGACGGATTTTCCACTTCAATTTCTTCGCCGTTTTTCATCAGCACACGATACACCACTGTGGGAGCAGTGGTGATTAAGTCCATATCGAACTCGCGTTCCAAGCGTTCTTGCACAATTTCTAAATGCAATAGCCCCAAGAAACCACAGCGAAAACCAAAGCCCAAAGCCTGCGACACTTCGGGTTCAAAATGCAAAGCCGCGTCATTCAGTTGCAACTTTTCCAAAGCGTCCCGCAAGGCTTCGTAATCATGACTTTCCACAGGATACAGCCCTGCAAACACTTGCGATTTGGCTTCTTTAAAACCTGCTAACGGCTCTGCTGCTGGATTTGTCGCCAAAGTAATGGTGTCGCCCACTTTGGCAGATTTCAATTCTTTTAAGCCCGTAATCACAAAACCCACTTCACCTGATTTAAGTTCTTGTTTTGAAACGGATTTTGGCGTAAAAATACCTAATTGTTCAACCTGCGATTCGTCCCCTGTTGCCATAAACAATACTTTGTCTTTGACTTTCAGGCAGCCTGAAACAATCCGCACCAACATCACCACGCCAACATAATTATCAAACCAAGAATCAATAATCAAGGCTTGCAAAGGCTCATTATCACGGTCATCAGGGGCTGGAATTTTATGCACAATTTCTTCCAACACATCTTCCACGCCCAAACCGCTTTTGGCAGAACACTTCACCGCACCAGCCGCTTCAATGCCGATAATGTCTTCAATTTCTTCGCACACGCGTTCAGGCTCGGCAGACGGCAAGTCGATTTTATTCAACACAGGCACCACTTCCACGCCCAAATCGATTGCCGTATAACAATTCGCCACCGTTTGTGCCTCCACGCCCTGCGATGCATCAACCACCAACAACGCCCCCTCGCATGCCGATAAGGAACGCGAAACTTCATACGAAAAATCCACATGACCTGGTGTATCAATCAGGTTCAAAAGATAAGTCTCACCATTTTTCGCCTGATATTGCAAAGCCGCCGTTTGAGCCTTAATGGTAATGCCGCGTTCTTTTTCAATATCCATAGAATCAAGCACTTGGGACGACATTTCACGCTGCTCCAAACCGCCACAATACTGAATAAAGCGGTCAGCCAAAGTCGATTTGCCGTGGTCAATATGGGCAATAATGGAAAAGTTACGGATATTTTTCATAGGGTTATCAAACGGTTTTTAATATTGGCAAAACTGGTTATTATATCTTAATTTATGGGCGTATTTTCAACAAAAATAAAGTATTCAGGCAGGCTAAAAAAAACAAACGCTTTCAACATCATTGAAAGCGTTTTAGTTTTATAAATCACTTTTCAGGCAGCCTGAAAGCCCGCCATTATCACACTTTTTCCACTTGTACAAAGTCTAATTCCACTGGGGTTTCGCGGCCGAAGATTTGTACGGAAACGCGTAATTTATTGCGTTCGTAATTTACTTCTTCCACAATACCGTTGAAATCGGCAAATGGACCTTCATTCACGCGAACGCTTTGTCCAATGGTAAATTCCACTTTCGGACGCGGTTTTTCTACGCCTGTTTGCATTTGTTGCAAAATTTCATCAACTTCTTTTTGGCGAATGGGTGTGGGACGGTTTGTTGTGCCGCCGACAAAACCGCTTACTTTGGGTGTACTTTTCACTAAATGCCATGTTTTTTCAGACATTTCCATTTCGACTAAAAGATAGCCTGGAAAAAATTTGCGTTCAGAAACGGTGCGTTTGCCGTTTTTAATATCAACCACTTCTTCGGTCGGAATGAGAATTTGACCGAATAAATCTTCCATATTTTCGCGTTTAATGCGTTCGGTTAAAGAGCGTTGTACGCTTTTTTCAAAGCCCGAATAGGCTTGCACCACAAACCATTGTTTGCTCATTATTATCCCCTTTTCAAGAGTACATCAAACAAAATCCACGAAACCAAGCCGTCTGAAATCGCCATAAACAAGGCTAATACGGCGGCAAATACGATTACGGTTAAAGTCATTTGCATAGCGTTTTTCTTTTCTGGCCAAACGACTTTTTTCATTTCTTGCGTGGATTCTCGCACATAGGCAATTAAATTTTTGCCAAACGAACAGAAGAAAAAGACCAACACAACCGCTAATGCCACACCGACAATCGGGAAAATGGCACGCACTAATTGCGGCAGTTGTTTATCGAAAAAGTGATAGGCAAACACGCCTGCGGCAACCAAAGCAAAACCTACGAACAATTTGATTTTGTCCATTGTGGAATTGCGTTGCCGTTCAATCTGTTGTTGCTCGCGAATTTCCGCTTTCGACATTTTGGGTTTGGTGTCTTGCGATACTTCGTTTTTTTGCTTTTTACTCATCATCGTATCCGATATACTGTGTTTCAGGCTGCCTGAAACC
>JAFWRB010000213.1 GCA_017508845.1 Neisseriaceae bacterium
CACCCATACCTTTCCAGTAAGAAGTTACGGCGGCAGAAGTAATGGTAATACCGCGTTCTTGCTCTTGTTCCATCCAGTCGGTTGTTGCTGCACCGTCATGCACTTCACCGATTTTGTGGGTTAAGCCAGTGTAGAACAAAATGCGTTCGGTTGTTGTGGTTTTACCAGCGTCAATATGGGCAGAAATACCGATATTGCGATATAAGTTAATCGGAGTTTTACGAGCCATTTTTTACACCTTTCGCAATTAGAAACGGAAGTGCGAGAATGCTTTGTTGGCTTCTGCCATACGATGCACTTCATCGCGTTTTTTCATTGCACCGCCACGACCTTCGGCAGCGTCTAATAATTCGCCTGCTAAACGCAATTCCATTGATTTTTCACCGCGTTTGCGAGCCGCGTCACGAATCCAACGCATAGACAAAGCCAAACGGCGTGCTGGACGCACTTCTACGGGAACTTGATAGTTAGCACCACCCACACGGCGGCTTTTTACTTCTACCAAAGGTTTGGCATTGTCAATCGCGGTATCAAACACTTCAATCGGCGATTTGCCTGTTTTTTTCTCGATTTGCTCCAAAGCACCATATACAATGCTTTCTGCAACCGATTTTTTACCGCTAATCATCAATACATTAACGAATTTAGAAATATCGCTGCTGCCGAATTTTGGATCAGGCAGAACTTCGCGTTTCGGGACTTCTCTGCGTCTTGGCATTTTTCAATTCCTTCTATTCAGTTGAGTGTTTATCACACTCGCGAACGGTTATCTTCACTAAAACCGCCCACTTACTCGACAGTTTTCAGGCTGCCGACAGGTTAATCAAGATAATCTAATTTATATAGTCGTTCAATTCAAAAGTATTCAAGGCAGTGAGCCGCAGGCAGTATAAATAATACGACAAGGCGAACTAACGAAGAATAATTTTGAAGTGGGCGACTATTTCGGGCGTTTTGCACCGTATTTAGAACGAGCCTGTTTGCGGTCTTTCACACCTGCGGTATCCAAAGAACCACGAACGGTATGATAACGCACACCTGGCAAGTCAGGCACACGGCCACCACGCACCAGAACCACACTGTGTTCTTGCAAGTTATGACCTTCACCGCCGATATACGAAATCACTTCGTAACCGCTGGTGAGTTTCACTTTGCACACTTTACGCAACGCAGAGTTTGGTTTTTTCGGCGTTGTCGTATAAACGCGGGTGCAAACACCGCGTCTTTGCGGACACTGTTCCAAAGCAGGCACTTTGCTTGCATAAACAGGAGTCTGCCGTCCTTTACGGACTAACTGGTTGATTGTAGGCATATTTTTAAGTTCCCATAGTTTGTTAAGACAAAACACGGCGTATTTTTACGCCGTAAAATCGGATAATTATAGCAAAATTAAAGAGAATGTCAATATAAGCTAATGTATCTACTGGATAAGATTTTTTCAGGCTGCCTGAAAAACTTTATTCTCTGAACATTTTGTTATAATCGCCACTCTTCATTTTGATTTCATTTTTTCTATCATACAATGAGTTCTATTTTTCTGCCCAATGAACAAGCCACGCTTGATTTTGCGAATGTATTTTCAGGCTGCCTGAAAAAGTTTAGGCTGCCTGAAAATGGTTTGACGGTTTATTTATACGGCGATTTGGGAGCAGGTAAAACCACATTTGTGCGTGGTTTTTTGCGTGGTTTGGGGTTTTTGGGGAATGTTAAAAGTCCCACTTATTCTTTATTAGAAGAATATCATTTGCCTTGCGAATTAACGGTGCAACATTTTGATTTATATCGTTTTTCATCACCAGAAGAATGGACTGACGCAGGGTTTGATGATTTGGACGCAAACGCCATTCGCTTGATTGAATGGGCAGACAAAGGGGGCGATTTTGTGCCGCCTGCGGATTTGGACATTACATTTACGGTGCAAAATACGGGCAGAATGGTTACAATCACCGCTTTAAACGATTTGGGTAAGGATTTTTTAGGGCAATGGCAGAATTAACTCGGCGAACATTTCTCAACACGGCGGTAGGCTCGCTCTTGCTGTCGCTTGTGCCTGTATCGGCAAATGCGGCAGAACAGGCAAAATTTGTTGCCGTGCGTTATTGGCCTGCCAATGCTTATACTCGCATTACTTTGGAATCGTCTTTGCCCTTGCAACACGCTTTTTCATTAGAACAAAATCCGCAACGCGTTGTTTTAGATATAAAAAATGTTAAATTGCAAAGCGTTTTGGAGTCGCTCCCTGCCAAAGTGTTAAGCCGCGACCCTTATGTGAAAAAAATTCGTGTTGCTCAACACAATGCTCAAACCGTGCGGATTGTGGTGGATTTGAAAACCGCCGTTGAACCGCAAATTTTTACGCTCGCCCCTGTGGCGAATTTTAAAAATCGTTTGGTGGTGGATTTGTACCCTGCGTCTATTGCTACCGAAGAAGACCCGTTAATGGCACTGTTACAGGATTATCGGCGTGGTGATATTCGTTCGGACGGCACAAATACGCATCAGGCGGCTCAATCAGACGATATTTTGGGCGATAAAATTAAAGATATTTTGGCACAAGATAATCAAAAAAATACGCCAAAACAAAAGGGTATCAATCATTATCAACGCAAAAAACGCCGCATTATCGTGGTATTAGACCCAGGACACGGCGGCGAAGATTCGGGTGCAGTGGGACCATCTGGCTTAAAAGAAAAAAATGTGGTTTTGGCGATTGCACGCGAAACCCGCAAACACTTGGAAGCCAAAGGCTATAAGGTGTATATGACCCGCAACGAAGATGTGTTTATTCCTTTGCGAGTGCGTGTTGCCAAAGCCCGCTCGTTGAAGGCTGATGTGTTTGTGTCCATTCACGCAGACGCTTTTACCAAGCCCACAGCACGCGGCACTGGCGTGTTTGCGTTAAGCCAAAAGGGAGCAACCAGCGAAGCCGCTCGCTATTTGGCAAATACGCAAAATGCGGCAGACAATATCGGCGGCGTCATTGAAAAAGTCGGCAATAAAATGGTGGATAATACGCTGTTCGATTTAACGCAAACCGCAACCATTAACGATAGCCTAAAATTGGGCAAGTTTGTGTTAAATTTATTCAGTAAAATCAATCCATTACATAGAGGTTCTGTTGAACAAGCGTCATTTGCCGTGTTAAAAGCCCCCGATATTCCGTCTATTTTGGTGGAAACAGCATTTATTTCTAATCCGATTGAAGAACAAAAATTGGCAGGACAAAAATTCCGCACACAATGTGCCAAAGCCATTACCGAAGGCATTGATACTTATTTTAGACAGGGTGCGGCGTTAAGAGCGTGAAATCAGTGAGCAGTGAGTAGTTGAGAAGCTGTTTTGTTCTGCCTTACGGCAGAACGATTTATTTTTAGATAACACTTCGATTTTTCTTTTCAGGCTGCCTGAAAAAATATCGAAGCATTATCAGAAGTTATCCGTCAATCCGCAGGATTGACATAGAAACTACTCACTGCTAACTGCTCACTGTACAAAAATGTTGCAAAGATGGTCTTTTTATCTTTTAATCTATATCAATATTTTGACATTTCTCAATAATAAGCCCATAATGGGCGGGCAAATGTTACCTTGAAACGGTAACTCATTTTTTGGCATACTGCCAAAACAACACTTGTTTAATTAGTTTAGGAAGAAACGAATGAAAAAAACCGCTCTCGCTTCTTTGTTAGTATTGGCGTTAGCCGCCTGCTCACAAAGCGAACAAGTATCTCAACCCGCTCCTGCGGAAAACACTGCCGTAGAAGTGATTGAAAACGCTGCTCCTGCTGCACAAGAAGCCGCTACTAATGCTGCCGAAGGTGCGGCAACTGCCGTAGAAGGTGCTGCTACCGCTGTTGAAGGTGCTGCTACTGACGCGGCTAATGCTGTAAGTGAAGCCGCTGGCAATGTCGCTGACGCTGCCAAAGATGCCGCTCAAAATGCCACAGAAGCCGTTAAAGAAACCGCAACAGAAGTGGCTAACGCTGCTGCTGACGCAACGCAAAATGCTGCTAACGCAGTAACAGAAGCCGCTGGCAACGCCGCAGAAGCCGTTAA
>JAFWRB010000214.1 GCA_017508845.1 Neisseriaceae bacterium
AAGGGGTTTGCCACGCCGTGCTTACGGCACGGCTCGCAACGGTTATATCCATAAGCGATAAGTCGCTAATGGATATTAACCGTTTCAGGCAGCCTGAAAAACTAAAATCGTTATACAATATCACCTGCCACTCAAAAAGCATTGGAGATAATCGTACAATGAACATTCAGCATTTATTCTGCACAATCGCCCTAATCACCGCTTTATCGGCTTGTTCTTCGTTAGGTGTAGGCGTGGGTATTGGCACGGGATTTGGCGGACACGGCGGCATTGGCGTGAGTTTAGGCGGCAATATTCCTTTGGATAAATCGCCCAAAGTTTCGTCAAATCAAAGCGTCAATATTCCCGAAACGCGTTTGCAACAGGAATTAAATATTGAATTAAACGAACTCAATCAATATCGCACACAACAAGGTTTGCAGGCTTTGGTACGAAATGAATCATTAGACGCTTATGCGGCAACTCGTGCGGCAGAATTGGCTCAAAACTTTTCGCATACGCGTCCCAATGGCAAAAACGCTTTGTCTTATATTCGTAATTATGTCGAAACCGCTGAAAACATCGCACAAAACAACGCCGCAGACGGCAAAGCCATTATCGAACAATGGAAAAATAGCCCCGAACACGCCAAAAATATGGCTAATCCTGTGTTTCGTGCAGTGGGTTTAGGCGTTTATGCCTCCCCCAATGGCAAGATGTATTGGGTGCAGGTGTTTGGCGAAGAACATTCTTTTGTGCGTTATTAACCGTTTCAGGCAGCCTGAAAGCATATAATATACAATGAATACAGACACTTACCTAATCCGCCGTTCGCGTATGGTTGAACGCCTAAAATCGGCAGGCATTCGCAACGAAACCGTGTTGCGAGCAATTGCTCGCGTGCCACGCCATTTATTTATTGAAGATATTTTTGAAAACCATGCGTATGACGATTTGTCGCTCCCCTTACCTGCTGGGCAAACCATTTCCCAGCCTTATATTGTGGCAAGAATGAGCGAATTATTGTGTTCGACAACCATTGGTTTTCCGCAAAAAATTTTGGAAATCGGCACAGGTTGCGGCTATCAAACAGCGGTGTTAGAAAGCATAGGCATAGGCGAAATTTACTCGATTGAACGCATTAAAAAATTGCACGACATCGCCCGATACAACCTACAAAACAGCGGTTTTTATCGAGCCCGCCTGATTTACGGCGATGGCTACGCAGGTTTGCCCACATTTGCCCCCTTTGACGGCATGATTATCACCGCCGCACCACCACAAGTTCCCGTTCCCCTACTGCAACAACTCGCCACAGGCGGCAGAATGGTTCTGCCTTTGGGCGATGAACACCAGCAATTTTTGTATCTGATTGAAAAAACAGAACAAGGCTATCGCGAAACCTGCTTAGAACGCGTCAATTTCGTCCCGATGTTAGACGGCAAAAGTCAGGTTAATAGCCGAAATAAATAAAAATCTTTCAGGCAGCCTGAAAGAACGCCCTGCAAGTTCAAGGCGTAGTAACACAGAAAGCACAACGCAGAAATGTTCAAACGCATTTTTTATGCAAAAACAACCCTATTTCCTTTATAATCCTACACTTTCAACCATTCAACAAACAAGAGAGAAACAGCGATGACTCTTCACAAAATTTTACCTTTATCCCTATTGGCTTTATCCTTAACCGCTTGCGGTATTATGTCGCAACCTGCGGCTCCGATTGAAGCGGCAACGCCTGCAAGTGGCGTATCTACGCCTGCGGCGGTTGATAACAATCCTTATGGTGCAACACCACAAGATGATGCACCTTATGTGCCGCCGACGCCTGTGCAACCAGCACCTGTTTCAAGCGGTTCGTATGTGCCGCCCAATAGCACTTACATTCCGTCTAATGCTCCTGTCGATCCTAATGCCACAACGCACACAGTGGTGTATGGCGATACGGTGTATAACTTGTCCAAACGCTACAATATCAATGCGGACGAATTACGCTCCCTGAATAATATTGTGGATAACAACATTACCATTGGGCAAGTGTTGCGTTTGCCTAATCGTGGAGCGGTTTCTACACCTGCACCTGTTACACCTACCCCAGTGGCCATGCCTGAAACCCCTGCACCTAATGCAACACCTACCGCCGCTCCTGTGGTGTCAGGAGCAACGCGTCAAGTGGCAGGCATTACTTGGGCTCGTCCGACAAATGGACAGATTTTCAGCAATTTTGGCGGCACAAATAAAGGCGTAAAATATTCAGGCACGGCTGGACAACCCATTTACGCTGCCGCTGACGGCGAAGTGAAATACAGCGGTTCAGGCTTGCGTGGCTATGGTAACTTATTGATTATTCAGCATAATTCTAAATACCTAACCGCTTATGGCAACAACGCCACGATTTTAGTTAAAGAAGGTCAAAAGGTGAAACGCGGTCAGCAAATTGCCACAATGGGCAACACCGATGCCACACAAACGCAATTGCATTTTGAAGTGCGTGAAAACGGTAATGCTCTTGACCCGACTAAATTTGTTCCTTAACTTTTGTAATGACAACCCCTATCCTACTGATATAGAAAGAATAATATATAATGCCTAATATCACCAGTTTCGATTTCTATATTATTGGCATAGGGGTTGTTTTATTTATCAGCGTTTATGCCAGTAAAATTTCTGAAAAAATTGGCTTACCTATGTTATTGGTCTTTTTAGGCTTTGGTATGCTATTGGGTTCAGAAGGTTTAGTTGGTATTGAATTTAATAATCCCGAATTAGCACGCAATATTGGTACAGTTGCTTTAATTTGCATTTTATACAATGGTGGATTAAGTACGCAATTCAAAGAAATTAAATCTGTTTTAACACCTGGTATTATATTAGCCACAGTCGGTGTATTATTAACTGCATTGATTATGGCAGGTTTTATTCATTATATTTTAGATTTATCCTTTTTACATGCTTTATTATTGGGTTCTATTGTTTCTTCCACAGATGCTGCTGCGGTTTTTATGATATTGCGTTCTCAAAAAATAGAATTAAAAAACAATATCAATAAACTATTAGAATTAGAATCAGGCAGTAATGACCCTATGGCAATTTTTCTTACCGTATCCATATTAAATTTAATTGTATTAGAAGACGCAAATTCAGTTAATGATATATTACTTAGTTTTGTTTTACAATTTTTAGTGGGCAGTGCATTGGGTTTTGCTTTTGGCTATTTATTTCCCCGAATTTGTGCCACATTAAAACTAATGCAAACAGGGCTTTATCCTTTAATTAGCCTTGCGTGGATGTTAATGATGTTTGGTGCATCTTCTGCAATAGGCGGTAATGGTTATTTAACCATTTATATTGCAGGAATTGTTATCAATAAATATTATTTTACAAATAAAGAAAACATTATGGCATTTCACGAAGCGATTGCGTGGATGATGCAAATTTTGGTATTTTTAATATTAGGATTATTGGTTTTCCCAACCGATTTACCTAATTTTGCCATTCAAGCAACTCTATTAGCCGCCGCATTGATTTTTATTGCCCGCCCTGCCGCTGTTTTTATTTCACTGATTGGCAGTCGTTATAAAATGAATGAAAAAACTTATATTTCGTGGGTTGGATTAAGGGGAGCCGTGCCGATTATTTTAGCCACTTATCCTTATACTTATCAATTACCCGAATTTCACGCTATTTTTAATACCGTATTTTTTATGGTATTGATTTCGGTGTTAATTCAAGGAATGAGTATTAACTTTACCGCTAAAAAATTAAATATTGTGAAAAAAGAAAATAATGAAGATTTTTCGATTTAATCCAAAATATTTCAGGCAGCCTGAAAAATGTTGAATATTGATTTTTCCAAATCCTTTTTGGCGATTGATTGTGGCACGAGTGTGATGTCGCTTGCTTTGCGTTGCAATGGTCAAGTATTTGAAATCAATCAAGATATTGGTGCAAAGCAGTCAGAAAATCTGTTGCCTACCCTGCGTGATTTATATGCCCAAGCAGGCATTGATACACCTGATTTGGCGGCGATTGTGGTTAATCAAGGGCCTGGTGCTTTTACGGGTTTGCGTGTGGGAGCCAGTGTGGCACAGGGCTTGGCGGCAGCGTTTAACATTCCCCTAATTGGCGTGCCGTCTTTGGACGCTTTGGCTTATTCTGCTCCCCCCTGCCCTTGTGTTTTGGCGGCAATGGACGCTCGAATGGGGGAAGTGTTTTATGCTTTTTTTGATACCGTTAATCAGCAACGATTAAGCGATTATTGCGTGGGAAAAGCGGTTGATATTAGGCTACCTGAAAAGCAGTCGCAGTGTGTTGTTATTGGCAATACGCCGCTTTCAGGCAGCCTGAAAGTTATCGACTATATTAACAAAATGCCAAAAGCCTGCGATGTTCTCAACATCGCTTTAAGCGGTCGTTACGAAATAAAAACCGCAGAAAATATGTCGCTTTTGTATGTTCGCAATAAAATTGCACTCACCGCAACCGAACAAGCACAACGCAAAAAGGAAATGGCACAATGAGTGTGATTCGACACGCAACCGCTTGCGATTTAACACAAATTATTGCACTGAATATAGAAAGTAACGATAACGCTTGGGCAGAGCAGCATTTTCAGGCAGCCTTAAATAATAATCAAATAGAAGTTATTGAAAATAATCAACAAATTGTGGCGTTTGCCATTTGGCAAACGGTATTAGACGAAGCGGAATTGCATTTAATTTTGACGGACATTGCACATCGCCGACAAGGTTATGCCGAAAAACTGATACAATCGTTCATTCATCAAAACGCACACATTAAAAAAATTGTGTTAGAAGTGCGGCAAAGCAATACCGCCGCAATCAATTTATATCAAAAACAAGGGTTTAGGCAAATTGGCGAGCGGCGTGATTACTATATGTTTCCTTTGGAAACCGCCCTGATTATGGAAAAAATATGTTAAGTGCAAGATACATACATTTGGCAGACGCATTAGGCTTGGGGGCGTTGTGGTTGAAACGCGGTGCGAAAGTGATTACGCCTGCCACGCGTCCGACTTTAACGCATACGCCAAACGCCAAACGCATTCATCTGCCTAAAATCGAAGCCAAGCAAAAACCTGTGCCTAATCCGATTGCCACACCCACAATCGACACCGCCGCCCTGCTTTCCGTGCGTTCTATTTGGACAAAAACGGTTACGGCAAGTGGCGTTTCTATATTATGGCTGACTTTGCGTTCGCAACTGAATATCTCCGCCGCCGAATTGACTGAAAAAAGCACGATTGGCAAATTATTGCGGCAGTTAATTTATGCGGCAAGTCGCACAGAAAGTATCATCTGGCATAATTTGCCTGATAATTCAGTTGTTTCAGGCAGCCTGAAACTGCCTGATACCGCCGATAAAATTATTATATTAAGTGAAGAATTAGCACAACACATTCAAACAGATACGCCCCAATTAACACTACCACACCCCGAACGCTTACGCGAAATCCCACAACGCAAAAAAGAAGTGTGGCAAAAAGTGCAGGCATTTTTAGTAGAATAAATCATTTTTCAGGCTGCCTGAAACTTTTAAAACAATATAGCCAAAGCACGCCTTTCGGCGTAAAATCTTGTTTTTTGCTTATCAGCATTTTAGACAAAAAGGAAACCCACAATGTTCAAACATGTCGATTATTATGCAGGCGACCCGATTTTGAGTTTGGTCGAAACATTCAAACAAGACGAACGCAGCAACAAAGTCAATTTGGGCATTGGTGTATATTACACCGATGAAGGCAAATTGCCCTTGTTAGATTGCGTGAAAACCGTAGAAGACGAAATTGCTGCCGCCCACACCCCCCGTGCTTATTTGCCTATGGAAGGCTTGGCTGGATACCACAAAGCGTGTCAAAACTTGCTGTTTGGCGAAAATTCCGAAGCAGTTTCGTCAGGCCGCGTGGCAACCATTCAAACTTTGGGCGGTTCGGGTGCTTTGAAAGTCGGTGCAGACTTCTTACGCAAATATTTTCCCCAAGCCAAAGTTTATGTTTCTGACCCCACTTGGGGCAACCACATTGGCATTTTTGAAGGGGCAGGTTTCACTGTGGGTGAATACCCTTATTACAGCAAAAATCACGGTGGCGTTCGCTTTGAAAAAATGACCGAATTTTTAAAAGGGCTGCCTGAACACGACATCGTGCTGTTGCACCCCTGCTGCCACAACCCCACAGGCGTGGATTTAACGCCCGCACAATGGGACGAAGTGTTAGACATCATCAAAAACCGCAAACTGATTGCCTTTATGGACATTGCTTATCAAGGCTTGGGCGACGGCTTGGAACAAGATGCATACGCCATTCGCCGTGCGGAACAAATCGGTTTATCGTTCTTTGTTAGTAACTCGTTCTCCAAAAACTTGTCTTTATACGGCGAACGCGTAGGCGGTTTGTCCGCAGTTTGTCCAGATAAAGAACAAGCCGAATTGGTGTATGGACAACTTAAATTCACCGTCCGCCGCATTTATTCCAGCCCGCCATCACACGGCGGTCATGTGGTTGATAAAGTGATGAACACGCCCGAATTGTACAAACAATGGACAGAAGAAGTAGAAGTAATGCGTCAGCGTATTGCTCAAATGAGAACGCAACTTGTTGCCGTATTAAACGAAAAAGTGCCTGGACGCGACTTTTCTTACTTCACCAAACAACGCGGTATGTTCAGTTTCACAGGCTTAAACCCTGAACAAGTGGATAGACTTCGCAACGAATTTGCCGTGTATTTGGTGAAATCAGGCAGAATGTGCGTGGCTGGTTTGAACAGCAAAAACATCGACTATATCGCCAATGCCTTTGCGGAAGTTTTGCGGTAATTGTTTGGTATAGTTAATAAATAAAGGCTGCCTGAAAGTTTCAGGCAGCCTTTTTTGTTTATTTATTAACCTTGCTGAAAAATATCCAATTTATCCGTATCTTTCACAGGAATAACAATTTCACTTTTTTTGCCCATTTGCACGGCTTCAATATCGCGAAAAAAATCAATTGTGTTCGTATGGGCAATGCTCATTTGATTATTCACATCATACGAATGTAGCAATGCCAACACTTCGGCACGCGTAACCATTCGCCGCCTCATGCTCACCAAATGCCGCTTTTTGCCTTGCCGCAACAATAAAATCGCCACAGATTGATTGAGTTTGTGATACTGCCACACGCCATAAATGGCAATACACAGGGTAATAAACACCAAAAAAACAGTGATTTTATTTAAATAATCAACTACTTGAATAATATTGTCTAACATTTTTATTTTCCCTTTTATATTGCTCATCGCATTGTAACCATTTTTTTGATTATCGTCTAAAATAAGTTTTTTTGAATATACAGCAAGTAAAAATAAAATAAAAATTTTTCAAATAATTAGGCTGCCTGAAAAAAATCGAAGCATTATCTAAATAAAATTCGTCCTGCCATAAGGCAGGACAAAATAACTGCTCACCGCTCACTGCTAACTGCTCACTGTCAATGTGCTTCTTCCCAATTTCGTCCCACGCCGACTTCTGCTAACAGTGGCACGGATAATTTGGCAACGCTTGCCATTAACTTGGGCAGGTTTTCGCAAACAATTTCTTTTTCATTTTCAGGCACTTCTAAAATCAGTTCGTCATGCACTTGCATGATTAAGTGGCTATTCAGGCTGCCTGAAATTAACCAGTCATCAACCGCAATCATCGCTTTTTTAATAATATCGGACGCGGTGCCTTGCATGGGGGCATTCACGGCGGCGCGTTCTGCCGCCGCTTGTTTGAGTTTGTTTGTGGCGTTAATTTCGGGCAAGTAAAGCCGTCTGCCAAACAGGGTTTCTACGAAACCTGCCGTGTGGGCTTGTTGTTTGGTGCGTTCGATATATTCGGCAACCGCAGGATAGCGGGCGAAATAGCGTTCGATAAAATGCTGTGCGTCGTCTGGGCTAATGCCTAAATTTTGTGCCAAACCAAACCGCCCCATGCCGTAAATCAAGCCAAAGTTAATGGTTTTGGCGTAGCGGCGTTGTTCGGCGGACACTGCGTCTGGTGCGATATTAAAAATCTCGGCGGCGGTTCGGCGGTGTATGTCTTCGCCATTGTTAAATGCACTGATTAAGCCCGTGTCGCCTGATAAATGTGCCATAATTCGCAGTTCGATTTGCGAATAGTCGGCAGAAATAATGACACTATTTTGCGGTGCAATAAAGGCTTGGCGGATTTTTCTGCCTTGTTCTGTGCGTATGGGAATGTTTTGCAAATTCGGGTTGTTGCTGGCTAATCGCCCTGTAACCGCAACCGCTTGGGCGTAAGTGGTATGCACTCTGCCATTTGCGTCTAATAATTGTGGCAGTTTATCGCTGTAAGTGGATTTCAGTTTTGCCAAGCCCCTGTTTTCCAAGATAATTTTGGGCAGTGGATAATCCAAGGCTAATTTTTCTAACACCGCTTCATTTGTGGAAAATTCGCCTGTCGGTGTTTTTTTCACCCCTTTTGTGGGAATGCCTAATTTATTGAACAAAATTTCTTGCAGTTGTTTGGGCGAGTTTAGGTTAAAAGGTTGCCCTGCTAATTTGTATGCTTTTTCTTCTAAATCAAGCATTTGCTGACCTAATTCGTGGCTTTGGCGTTGCAATTCTTCGCGGTCTATCAAAACGCCGTAGCGTTCCATTTGCCATAAAATTTGTGCAATCGGCAATTCTAATTCGGTATAAAGTTTCAGGCAGCCTGAATCCATTTTCGCACGCAAAAATTCTTCTAAACGCCACGCCCAGTCTGCGTCTTGGCAGGCGTATTCTGTGGCGGTGTCAATCGCCACTTCGGCAAAGGAAATTTGTTTTTTGCCCTTGCCGCACAAATCTTCAAATTTAATGGTTTCGTGATGAAAATGCCGCAGACATAAATCGTCTAAATTGTGCGACAAATGGCTTTCGATGAGATAAGACGCCAACATAGAATCGCCCACAACGCCTTGTAAATCAATGCCGTGATTTGCCAAAATATGGCGGTCGTATTTTAAGTTCTGCCCGACTTTGTGCAAACTTGGGTTTTCTAAAAAGGGTTTGAGTTTGGCTAAAATCAGATTTTCGTCTATTTGTTGCGGATTTGAAACAAAAGAATGAGCAATCGGCACATACACCGCGTCCCCCGCCGAAAACGCGAAACTGATACCGATTAGCCGTGCGTCTTGTGGATTTAAGGAAGTGGTTTCGGTATCCACAGCAATTTTTTGGGCGTTGGCTAAACGATGACACAAAGCGTCTAAATCTGCTGTGGTTTTGATACAAGCGTAATGTGTGGTGATTTTTTCAGGCAGGCTAACAGAATTATCCGAAAATAAATCATATAGTTGAGTAGTTTCAGGGAGGTTGCCACGCCGAGCATTCTGCTCGGCTCGCAACGACAATACCGTTTGCGATAAATCGCTAACGGCTATCTGTCGCCTGAAATCTTTTGACAACGCCTCTTCTGCCACTTTAACCAAACTTCTAAAACCAAAATGCTGAAAATGCGGCAATAAGGCGGCGTAATCCGCTTTTCTACGCTCTAAATCATCCAAGCCACACGGCAAATCAACATTATCTTTTAATAGAATTAACTGACGGGATATTGGCAAATAAGACATCGCAGAACGCAAATTGTCCCCAATCTTGCCGCCGATTTTATCCACATTCGCCAATAAATTATCCAAAGAACCAAAATCCGCTAACCACTTCGCCGCCGTTTTCGCTCCACATTTATCCACGCCCCTGACATTATCCACTTTGTCGCCCATCAGCGTTAAATAATCCACAATCTGTTCAGGATACACCGCAAATTTCGCAAAAACGCCGTCCCTATCGTATTTTGCATCTTTCATGGTATCAATCACCGTGATTTGCTCATTGACCAACTGCATTAAATCCTTATCGCCCGAAGATATGGCAACCTGAAAACCGTTTTCGCAACCTTTTTTTGCCAAAGTTGCCAGCACATCATCGGCTTCCACGCCCGCAATCGCCAACACATTCCAGCCCGATAAATCCGCCAAAACACGAATTTGCTCGGCTTGCGGCCGCAAATCATCAGGCATAGGCGGACGGTTCGCCTTATATTCAGGATACAAATCGTGGCGAAAATTTTTACCTTTTTCATCAAAAACAACCGCACAATGGGTATAATCAGCCATTTGCGTGCTTAATTTTCGCAACATATTCAGCATAGCAAACAACGCCCCAGTAGGCTCACCATGAGATGAAGTCAAGGGCGGTGCGGCGTGATACGCACGATATAAATACGAAGAACCATCAACCAACAATAATTTTTTCATTGAAGAAAGCCTTTTTATGACAAAAGAAGAACAACCTGCCTATTTTACCGAAAGTATCAGCGAATTTACTGCCGCCGAAGAACAACTTTTTAATATTCGTCCTGCGGTGAGCATTTTTGGCAGTGCAAGAATATCATCGGATAGTCCCATTTATCAACAATGCGTAACATTAGCACAAAAATTATCCGATACAGGTTTTAATATTATTTCAGGCGGCGGTCCAGGCATTATGGAAGCCGCAAACAAAGGAGCAAAAGCGGGCAAAAGCCTTTCTGTGGGCTTAAACATTGAATTGCCGCATGAACAATTTGCCAACCCATACCAAGATATTTCCTTGAATTTTAAGCACTTTTTTTCAAGAAAATATATGTTTATCCGCCATTCGATTGCCTTTATCGCTATGCCAGGCGGCTTCGGCACTTTGGACGAAGTAAGTGAAGTGCTGACCTTAATTCAAACAAAAAAAATCCCC
>JAFWRB010000021.1 GCA_017508845.1 Neisseriaceae bacterium
ACCTTTAACACTTAAATGTTCACACGGCAAAATTTGGGTGATTTTTTCTTCTAATTCATTAAGTTGCATAATGTTTTCCTTTTTCAGGGTGCCTGAAATAATTGGGTTAAAGATTGTTTGATATTATCTAACATTTCATAGCGTTTTTTATACATAGAACGCTTTTTAGACGGAATATCGTCCATTGATTTTCTTTCGATGATATTGGGAATATACCAATAGTTTTGTTTTAATTCACCGCCATTGTCAGCCCAAAAAGCGTCATAATCAAATAAAAGTCGTGAAAAATCATTAAAACGATATTTCGCTTGGTGTTTTTTAGGTATTCCCAATAATTGAAATTGTTTTATTTCGCACAGCATTTTAAAAATATGCACCAATAAAAACGCAGGGCGAATGCCGTGTAATTGTTTGGTTGCTAATTTTATTTCTTCTGGTGCATTGTCAAGACTACTGCCTTGTATGCTTGCAATCAATAATTGTTTGTTTTCTAATAATGCAAAAGAAGCGTCATAAAGCCGTTCATTGCCTTTTTGCAAATGAATGGCAAAAAATCCTTCTAATGGGTCAATACAATTTAATTGCAAATACAAGGCTATTTCGTCAGTTAATTGAAATAACAATATTTTTTGTTGATTTAATAATAAATCTAAATTTTTCTCACCTAAAAATGTTTGAGCCTGCGTTAAAGTTTGACAAATGGCATTTTTTCGTTGTTGTTTATTAAAACGGTTATCGCAATATTTATACAATAGGGCATTAACACGATAATAGTAAGATGAAAATAAAGGAATAAATTTAGGATTTTGGTTAATATAATCTTCAAATTGTTTTATTTCTTTATGGCAATAAAGCGTAGTGAAAGAATAACGAATATATTGGCGAAAGCGTTTTAATTTGCGTCTTTCGCCAATATACATTTGTTGGTATGTGGGAAAATAAAATTGTTTATTCATATTGTTTCAGGCTGCCTGAAAAATTAACTCAACTTAACCGCATGTTCGCGGGTTTCGTGAAATTCAATGTCTTTCCAGCGTTCTTGGGTGAGTTGTAAATTCACACGATTGGGAGCCAAATAAGTTAAATTGCCGCCTGCGTCTGTTGCCAAGTTAATGGCGTTGGCTTTTTCAAAGTCGGCTAATTTTTTCTTGTCATCGCAAGACACCCAGCGAGCGGTTTGTACGGAAACGCTGTCAAACACGGCTTCTACGCCGTATTCTGCTGCCAAGCGTGCGGTTACCACTTCAAATTGCAACACGCCAACCGCTCCCAAAATTAAGTCTGCACCTGAATGGGGGCGGAATACTTGCACCGCACCTTCTTCGCCTAACTGTTGTAATCCTTTTTGTAACTGTTTGAGTTTTAACGGATTTTTTATACGCACCGCACGGAATAATTCTGGGGCAAAAAACGGAATGCCTGTAAATTGCAGCATTTCGCCTTCGGAAAAACTATCACCGATTTGAATATTGCCGTGATTAGGTAAGCCGATAATGTCGCCAGCGTATGCCACTTCTGCTAATTCGCGTTCGTGCGACATAAAAGTAACAGCCGCATTGGCTGCAATTTCTCGATTTAGCCGCAAATGTTTGACTTTCATAGAGCGTTCAAATTTGCCCGAACACACACGCAAAAAGGCAATGCGGTCGCGGTGTTTGGGGTCCATATTCGCTTGAATTTTAAACACAAAACCCGAAAATTTTTCTTCATCTGGTTTCACAATCCGCACGCTGGCATCGCGTGGTTGTGGGGCAGGCGACCAGTCTATCATCGCATTCAAAATTTCTTGAATACCAAAATTGTTAATCGCCGAACCAAAAAACACAGGTGTTAGCTCACCTGAAAGAAATTCGTCCAAATCAAACGGATTAGACGCTTCACGCACTAATTCAATTTCGCTACGCAACTGATTGATTTCTAATGGAAATAACTCATCAAGTCGCGGATTATCCAAACCCTTGATGATTTCAAATTCATTTGGCAATTTTTCGCCACCTGCGTCAAACAGATAAATTTCATCATTTAAAAGATGATACACGCCACGAAACGCCTTACCCATACCGATTGGCCATGTAATTGGCGAACAACGAATTTTGAGAATGCTTTCAACTTCGTCCAAAAGTTCCAAAGAATCACGCACTTCGCGGTCGTATTTATTCATAAATGTGATAATCGGCGTATTGCGTAAGCGGCATACATTTAAGAGTTTAATGGTTTGCTCTTCCACGCCTTTGGCTGCGTCAATCACCATTAACGCACTATCAACAGCGGTTAAAACACGGTAAGTGTCTTCGGAAAAATCTTGGTGTCCTGGTGTATCCAAGAGATTAACTGTATGATTTTTATACTCAAATTGCATAACCGAAGACGCAACCGAAATGCCGCGTTGTTTTTCAATTTCCATCCAGTCGCTTGTGGCAAATTTACCTATTTTCTTGCCTTTAACCGTGCCCGCACTCAAAATCGCCCCTGAAAACAGCAGCAGTTTTTCAGTGAGCGTGGTTTTACCCGCGTCAGGGTGAGAAATAATCGCAAAAGTGCGGCGTTGGCAAACATTTTCGGAAATGGACGACATATTTTTTACTCTAATAATGTTTCAGGCAGCCTGAACGAAAAAGGCAATATTATACAACAAACAAAAAAGCGGTTTTCAAGCAAAACCGCTTATTGAAAACAAGGAGCATTGGATTAGAAAATTTTGCAGTCAGAACCTGTACTGTCACTGCATATCAACATTTTGCCACCGTTATCCAAAGTTAAAATGCGTGCTTCACGGTTTGCCCAATTTCCTGTTGCTTGGGCAACCATACAATATTTATCAGAAGTTGCACCCAAAGCACCGCATAGTGTATCACCCTGATAGGTAATGCCAATACTAAACTTGGCTGGGTCGCCGACCGTAGGATTAGGCAGTGCGGCTAATACTCCTGCATTTGTTGTTGTATCATAAAATTTTTTATTTTGAGCATAAGCCTGTTCCAAAGCGTGGGCGTTTTCCAACAAAGCCGCTTGTGCCTTACGCAACTGGGCTTTTTTGGTAAAATGCGAGAAAGACGGAATGGCAATGCCTGCCAAAATCGCCAAAACAGCAACCACAATCATCAGTTCTGTCAAAGTAAAGCCGTGTTGTTTTTTGCCTAACATAATGTAAATCCTTAATGTTTGAACCGCTTAAAATGTGTGACTGTTCGCATTATAACACTTTAAATAAAAAGCGATTGATTTATAAATAATCGGCAATTTTAACGAATTAACGGTTAAATTTCATCTTTTTTCAGAAGTTTCAGGCAGCCTGAAAGGTAAGGATAACTTGACAAGTTTTTCAAAATATTTGATAATATGCCCCTTTCGTATTTAACGCAATGGTGCGTTAAATTTTTTTAGGAGTAAATGTCTATGTATGCGGTCATAAAAACTGGCGGAAAACAGTATAAAGTTTCTGTCGGCGACAAATTGAAAGTAGAACAGATACCAGCAGACATCGACAGCACAATCGAACTTTCCGAAGTTTTGATGATTGCTGACGGTGATGCGGTTAAGGTTGGCACACCGTTAGTTGAAGGTGCCAAAGTTACCGCCACAGTTGTGGCACACGGTCGTGGCGAAAAAATTCGCATTTTCAAAATGCGTCGCCGCAAACACTATCAAAAACACCAAGGACATCGCCAGAATTTCACCGAAATTCGTATCGATGCGATTGCTTAAATTTTAGGAGTATAAATTATGGCAAGTAAAAAAGCAGGCGGTAGTTCTAAAAACGGTCGCGATTCAGAAGCCAAACGCTTGGGTGTAAAAGCCTACGGCAACGAGTTAATTCCCGCAGGTTCTATCATCGTACGCCAACGCGGCACACGCTTTCACGCAGGTGAAAATGTGGGTATGGGCAAAGACCACACCTTATTCGCCAAAGTTGATGGTTATGTTGAATTTTCCGTCAAAGGTGCGTTAAAACGCCAAACCGTAAGCGTTCGCCCTTACACAGGTGCAGACGAATAAATTATTGAAAAGAGTGGCAATGGGTTTTGCAAGTATTTATATTTTATAAATCACCTAATTGCCGAGTTTTAAAACAAACAAATAGGACATAACAAAATGCCTAAAATGAAAACCAAATCCAGTGCAAAGAAACGTTTCAAAGCACTTGGTAATGGCGGTGTGAAACGCAGTTTTGCGTTCAAACGCCACATTCTGACCAAAAAAACCACCAAAACCAAACGCCAATTACGCGGCACCACAATGGTCAATGAACGCGATATGGCTTCCATTAACAAAATGTTGCCTTATGCATAAAGGAGTTAAGATATGCCACGCGTAAAAAGAGGTGTAACCGCAAGAGCACGCCATAAAAAAGTTCTTGCATTAGCAAAAGGTTATCGCGGTCGCCGTAAAAATGTGTACCGTGTAGCGAAACAAGCGGTGATGAAAGCAGGTCAATACGCCTATCGCGACCGCCGCCAACGCAAACGCCAATTCCGCCGTTTGTGGATTGCCCGCATTAACGCTGCCGCACGCCAATACGGTTTATCGTACAGCAAATTTATGAACGGCTTGAAAAAAGCCGCAGTCGAAATCGACCGCAAAGTGTTGTCTGATATTGCCGTATTCGACAAAAACGCCTTTGCACAATTAGTAGAAAAAGCCAAAACCGCTTTGGCGTAATTTGCTTTAATTGTCAAAAACCGAATTTCTGTTGATGGAAATTCGGTTTTTTATTTGTATTATATAGTCAATTCATACCAAAATCATGCAGCGTTGGCTCGCCTTGCTGTATTATCTATACTATCTGCGGCTTCGCCGCCTTGCCTGTTTTTGGTCTGAATTGACTATATTTTCAGGCTGCCTGAAAAATCTTCTTAATAAAAAACGGCAGTATCAAACTGCCGTTTTCGTCAATCAACAAGCAAGCATTATTTGCTTAAAAATTGATCCACATTATCTTGAGTAACAATGTCGTAAGGCAAGTTAATGGTTGTGCCGCCTTCTAATTCAGCGTCAATACCATCAATCGGGCTTTTACCCAAAGCCAAGTTTTCTGCCACTTTATATGCCATTTTGCCGTGGCCTGTGAAATCACGCAGCAGAGAGCCGCCAAATTCGCCTGTTTTAATGGCTTCTTGTGCTTCTTTAACAGCGTTAAAGCCGAAAATCGGCGGAACAGGTTTTTTGGCTTCGCGTAATGAGTCTAACGCACCCAACGCCATATCGTCCGAGCCACTGATGATGATTTCCATTTGGTCAATCTTGCCAGATTTAATCCAGCCATCAACCAAGGCTTTACCTTCTTCACGGTTCCAGTTAGCAATGCCCTCATCAATGCGTTGTACTTCAATGCCTGCACTGATAATTCTATTCGGCACGGTTTTACGCAAGTTGTCGTTTGCAGAACCCTCTTTACCGCGAATCAAGCCAAATTGAATTTTGCCATCGCCATTTTTATCCCATTCGGCATGTTTTTTCCATTGATCCACAATCATTTTGCTTTGCAATGCAGGCACGGCTTCTGGAGAAGACCCCACAGAAAACGCATTATCAAAGCGGCTATGAATACTCTTCTTCAAAGGACGACGCACAGCAACCACTGGAACACCTTTTTCTTTGGCGTATGCCAACATTTTTTCTTGCATTTTTTCGTCTTCCTTACCTTGCACGGTAATCAGAACAATCGCTTTGGCACCTGCGTCAATCAGTTTTTTCATTTGGACGGGTTGTAAATCGTAGTAATCGTCCATTTCCTTATCTTTGCCGTTTTCGTCTTTGACGATATGTTTGGTCTCTTCGGCAGTTTCAAACAACATTTTCACGCCTGCTTTTTCGGCTTCTTGGCGGATTACATCTTCCACTGCGTCCATTGTGCGAATTTGACCGCGTTCGCAGCAGTGAGAGAAGCCAAGTACTAATTGTTCTTTGGCTTTTGTGTCTTGTTTGGCACTTGTTGCCTGCTTATCGCCACAGCCTGACAAAGCCAAAACAACACCCACAGTGGCACTTACGCCCAACATTTTCCAAGTCTTCATTTTGTATTCCTCAAAAGGTCAAATGAAATGTCAATATTGCTTGAAATATCGACACACCGATACCATTTAAAAATATGGCACTGCAATATAATAACACAATATTTAATAAAATCAAAAAAAATAATTAAATAAAACTATG
>JAFWRB010000022.1 GCA_017508845.1 Neisseriaceae bacterium
AGTTTTGCTTTTGCCATAATCGTAAGTTTCAGACTGCCTGAAAGAGTGAAAGAAAACCGATTATTGTATAAAAATTACGAAAAAATAGATAGGGAGATGTTCAATATAACATTCAGGCTGCCTGATGTTGTAAAAAGCAACATAAATCGTACATTTATTAACGAAAAATTAGGCAAATGAAGTATATTAGTGTATGCTGTAAATATCAACAACAACAAATCAAGAGAAAATGCGATGTTTCAAAAAATTAAAAACAGTGAAAAACTCAAAAATTTCACCAAACAAGCAACCGCCGCTTACAACAAGGCAAAAAATACGGAAATTCACCTCGGTCGCAAAAAAGAAGTGCCGCCTGTGATTGAATATACAGAAAAACCCACACTGCAAAGCAGTGAAAACGCCGATATTATCAATCTGTTGTGTTTGTTTGCGTTTAAATATCAGCACCGCTGGACAAACGCCAAAAAACACATTATCGAACAATATTGCCAAACGGTTGATGACAACAATTATTTCACGCAGTTGCGTTTGGCAGAAGAGCAAGGCTATGCCCTGTTTAACGCACAAAACGCCACACAACTGTTTTCGCAAATACGCATTAGCCACACAGCCACTTCGTTTGACCATTGGGCTGAATTTCAGCAAAAATTGCTGACCGATATTCTGCACCTATTGGCATTATCGGGTTGCAACGCCGAAGAAGTGTTGCGAGAAAGCATGCAACTGTCTGGCGAATGGTGTGTCGGCAAAGATGTGTGCCAAATAGCATACAATCAACAACAAATCGCTCAAAATAATAATGAAAAACCGTATGAATAGTGAGCAGTGAGTAGTGAGCAGTTATTTCGTTTTGCCGTAAGGCAAAACTAAATAACTGCTCACTACTCACTGCTAACTGCTCACTGTAAAACCGTGCTAATATTCACCATTATTTTCTCGACACAAAAGGAACATCAACATGCCTGAAAACATTTCTCCTGCGGTGAAGACGGCGATTTTGTCCGAAGCCCTGCCCTATATTCGCAAATTTGCGGGCTGGACTTTGGTGATTAAATACGGCGGCAATGCGATGACGGACGATTCGCTTAAAGAAGGCTTTGCCAAAGATGTTGCCCTGCTTAAATTAGTGGGCATTAACCCCGTTGTGGTGCATGGCGGCGGCCCGCAAATTAACGGTATGTTAGAAAAAGTGGGCAAAAAAGGCGAGTTTGTGCAAGGCATGCGGGTTACCGACCGTGAAACTATGGACATTGTGGAAATGGTGTTGGGCGGCTCGGTAAATAAGGAAATTGTCTCGCTTTTGAACCAGCACGGCGGCAAGGCGATTGGGCTAACGGGACGAGACGCTCATTTCTTAAAAGCAAAAAAATTGTTTATCAACACGCCTGAACGAAACGGCGTGGATATTGGACAAGTCGGCACGGTTGATGAAATTGACGGCACCATTATTCGCAATATGGTCGAACGCGGCTACATTCCTGTGATTGCCCCGATTGGCGTAGGTATGGGCGGAGAAGCGTTTAATATCAACGCCGATTTAGTGGCAGGCAGATTAGCCAAAGAACTCAAAGCCCAAAAACTCTTGCTGATGACCAACACACCAGGCGTTTTGGATAAAGACGGCAACTTGCTGACAAATCTGACACCCAAACGCATTGATGAATTAGTCGCAGACGGCACGCTGTCAGGCGGTATGTTGCCCAAAATCGCGTCCGCATTAGACGCAGCCACACACGGCGTTAGAGCAGTGCATATCATAGACGGCAGAGTACCCCACGCCTTGCTTTTGGAAATCTTCACCGATTCAGGTGTCGGCTCAATGATTTTGGGCGAGTAAGGTTTGTGTATATAAAAACGGAAGTCATTGGGCTTCCGTTTTTTTCAGGCAGCCTGAAAACAGCAAGCACCCTACTCTTTTAATCTTTTTCGTTCATACACCGCTTGGGCTAATGTGCCTGCGTCTATGTATTCGATTTCGCCGCCCAAAGGCATTCCGTGTGATAAGCGACTGATTTTACAAGGATATTGTTTTAGAATTTCATATAAAACAAAAGCCGTAGCATTGCCTTCGGCGGTGAAGTTTGTGGCGATGATGACTTCTTCAACAGGGTGATTGGTAATGCGTTGCACTAATTTTTCTAATTCAATATGCCCCAAATCCTTGCCCTGTGTGGGGTCTATGTGTCCCATCAGCACAAAATAGTGTCCGTCATGGCAATGTGCGTCTTCCATACCTGCAATATCCACAGGCATTTCGACTATCATCAAACGCGTGGCATCTCGTTTTTCATCGGCACAAATGGGGCAAAGTTCATCTTCGCAAAAAGTATTACACAAGCAGCAATGCCGCACTTTGGAAAGTGCGTCAGATAATGTTGCCACAATGCGTTCTGCCCCTGCCCGATTGTGTTGCAATAGGTGATAGGCAATACGTTGTGCGGATTTTGTCCCCACATTCGGCAAGGCTTTGAGTGCGGTAATTAAATTGCTTAATGCGTCATTCGATTTTGCCATAATAATATTTCAGGCTGCCTGAATTATGATATTCATAAGGGGACTTCTAAAAATTAAAAAACAAATAAACAATCGATTTTATTTTTGCCACACGGATTCGAAATTGCTAACGCAATTTCTATTAAGTTATATTTATAATATATTGTTTATTATAAAGATTTTTCGTTAGAAAAATCGAATCCGTGTGGCATTTAAAAAAATATTAAAAGTTACTGTAACATATTTTTTAGAAGTTCCCATAAATAACCACGCATTCAATATGCGTGGTATTTATTTAAATAAATCAAACTATTAACCAAACATATTTTCCATGCCTGCGGGCAATTTCAAGCCTTTGGTAACTTGACCCAAATGTTCGGCACTTTTTTCAGCGACTTTACGCACAGCGTCATTGAGTGCGGCGGCGATTAAGTCTTCTAACATTTCCTTATCATCGCCCAAAAGCGATTTATCCAAATCCACGCGTTTGACCACATGATGACAGGACATCGTAATTTTCACCATACCTGCCCCTGCTTCGCCCATTACTTCGATATTGCCTAATTCTTCTTGGGCTTTTTTCATATTGTCTTGCATTTGCTGGGCTTGTTTCATCAAGCCGCCTAATCCTGCTTTTCCAAACATTTGCTGTTTTCCTTTGAATAAAATAATCAAAGTTGCCATTTTACACTTCACAGCGATAAAACGCATAGATAATTTATTGTTTATCCTATCTCAACACACAGGTTTTACGCTAAAATATTGTCCTAACTAACTTTTCAGGCAGCCTGAATATGATAAAAAATGTGGTGATTTTAATTTCGGGGCGTGGCAGTAATATGCAGGCGATTGTGAATGCGAATATTGCAAATGCGAATATTGCGGCGGTGATTTCTAATGTACCAAACGCGGCTGGTTTGGCGTGGGCGAAAGAACGCGGCATTGCCACTGCTGTTTTAAATCACAAAGAATTTAAAAACCGTGCCGAATTTGATATGGATTTGGCTATGCTCATTGACGGCTACAAGCCTGATTTAGTGGTTTTGGCAGGATTTATGCGAATTTTGTCGCCTGCGTTTTGTCGTCATTTTGAAGGCAGATTATTGAATATTCACCCGTCTTTATTGCCGTCTTTCAAGGGCTTGCACACGCACGAAGAAGCGATTCGTGCTGGTTGCAAGTTAGCAGGTTGCACGGTGCATTTTGTAACGGAAGAATTAGACAGCGGAGCGATTGTTGCCCAAGCCGCCGTGCCTGTTTTGGCAAATGATACCGCCGACACACTTGCGGCTCGTGTTTTGAAATGCGAGCATAAAATCTACCCACAAGCCGTGGCGGATTTTGTTTCAGGCAGCCTGAAATTAGAAAACGGTAAAGTGCGGAATGTGTCGCACAGCGATGAAAACGCCTTTTTATTAGGGCAAGGTTGATGATTAAAGCCGAGTACCGCCCATTCATCATCGCCATTATTTTATCTTTGGCGGTGCATATCGGCTTTGGCGTGTCGGGCATAATCCGCCCTACCCCCAAATTAAGCGAAGTCAAAACGCCCACAATTGTCATGCGGCAATTTTCGTTAGAACAAGCCCCGCCTGCCGTGCCAGAAGTCGCACCGCCGCCAGCGGCAGTCGCTCCCAAACCCAAAAATGCTCCGCCCAAAGTGGATAAATATGAGCCGCCCGTTGTGGAAGAAACACCGATTGAAAAAGAAGAAGTGCAACCTGAAAGCGTTAGCGAGCCTGAAATTCAAGCAGAACAATCCATTTGGACGGTCATCGAAGACGAAGAAGAAACGCCTGTTACCGAAGAAACCAGCGTTATCGAAGAAGCACCGATAGTCGAAGAAACCAGCATTATTGAAGAGACGACAGCACACAATAACAGCACAAATGACGGCGTGATTCGTCCGCAAGACACCCTAAACCCACAGTTCCCCAACTCTGCCAAACTGAAATACGAAGGGCCGATGAGCATTACAGGCAATATGAATTACCAACGAGACGGGCAGAACTACACCATTTACGCCGCTTTTCACATTCCCTTTAATAAACGCGAATTTGAAGTGTCAGGCACGATTGACGGCAACAACCTAATCCCCCACACCTATATCGACAAACGCAAAGGCAAAGTTTATGCGTCTGCGGTGTTTGATAGAGAAAACGGCGTGGTACGCTTTGGACAAGGCGAAGAACCCACGCAAAGCACAGACGCAATCGACTTTGCCCAAACGCCTGCGTATGACTTATTCTCGTGGGCATGGCAAGTAGCGATTAACGGCGGCAATATGCCCGACACGGTTTGGGTGACCAACGGCAAAAAAATTTATGAATACGACACTCAAAACGCCAACGCAGGTATGAAAGAAAGCGTTTTCGACACAGGCGAAGGCAAGTTGCGGCTGTTGTCCCTGCCCTTTGAACGCGAAGGCAGCAGCACCGAATACGAATTCAGTTTCGCCCCCGACTTTGCGAATGTGCCTGCACTCATCACCATGACCGCAGACGGCAAAAAACAAACCGTGCATTTAATTCGCGTAGAATTAGACGGCAAAAAACACTGGGAAGCCAGACGCGAAATAGGGGTACGCAATAAAGATTAGTTTCAGGCTGCCTGAAACTTAAAGATTTAAGGATAATATTATGAAAAACATATACTTTCTTGGCGGCGGTAATATGTGTGCCGCTTTGCTTTCTCGCTTAAAAACAGATAGCGATTTTCGCTTATTTGTTGCCGAACAAAATCCTGCACGGCAAGCGTTTTTACGACAAACATTTGATATTACGGTAGAAAACGCCCTACCCCCATTAACTGCGGACGATATTTTATTATTAGCCGTCAAACCGCAAGATATGCAAAACGCTTTGCAAGGCGTGCAAGCAAATGGAGCATTGGTGCTGTCGATTGCCGCAGGTTTATCTTGTCAAACACTTTCAAACTGGCTTGATAACACGCACCGCATTGTTCGCATTATGCCCAATACCCCTGCTCAAATCGGCTTGGGCTTTGCGGGACTGTTTGCCGACAGCGGTGTATCCAACGCCGACAAAGCCATTGCCGAACACATTATGAACGCTGTGGGCAAAACCGTGTGGGTTGAAAACGAAGACGATTTACACACCGTAACTGCCATTTCAGGCAGCGGTCCTGCGTATGTGTTTTATTTGATGAACGCCCTGTTTCAGGCAGCCTGCGATTTGGGCATGCCACAAGACAAGGCACGGCAATCGGTTTTGCAAACCTTTATCGGCTCGGCACAATTAGCCGAGCAATCAGGCGAAGATTTTGGCGAATTGCAACGCAAAGTAACTTCCAAAGGCGGCACAACCGCCGCCGCATTAGCGGTATTTGAAAACGCCCAAACCGATAAAATAATCCAACAAGCGGTCATCGCTTGCCAAAATCGTTCGATTGAAATGAGCAAACAAATGGGTTAATCCATTGTTTCAGGTTGCCCCTAAAAATGCTACCATTACGCCTTTTACGCTTCTTTCAGGCAGCCTGAAAAATACTTTTAATTATAGGAATACACAATGAACAGCACAGTTCGCACGCGTTTTGCTCCCAGTCCGACTGGATTTTTACATATCGGCGGTGTTCGCACGGCTCTTTATTCTTGGGCTTATGCACGAAAAATGGGCGGCAAATTTATTTTGCGTATTGAAGATACCGACTTGGAACGCTCCACGCCCGAATCGGTGAAAGCCATTTTGGACGGTATGGCGTGGGTTGGTTTGGATTATGACGAAGGGCCGTTTTATCAAACGCATCGTTTTGATCGATATAAAGAAATTATCCAAAAACTGTTAGACGAAGGAGCGGCTTATTATTGCTACTGTTCCAAAGAAGAGTTGGAAAAAATGCGGCAAAAAGCCGAAGCACAAGGCGGCGGTTTTACATACGACCGCCGTTGGCGACCCGAAGCGGGCAAAAGGCTGCCTGAAAAGCCAGCGGATATTCAGCCTGTGGTGCGGTTTAAAATGCCGATAGAGGGCACAACTTCATGGCACGATTTGGTTAAAGGCGAAATTTCGATTAACAACAGCGAGTTAGACGATTTAATCATTGCCCGAGCAGACGGCTCGCCCACTTATAACTTCTGCGTTGTGGTTGATGACTGGGATATGGGCATTACGCAAGTCATTCGCGGCGATGACCATGTGAATAATACCCCTAAACAAATCAATATCTTAAAAGCATTAGGGGCAGAAATTCCGCAATACGCTCACCTGCCGATGATTTTGAACGAAAGCGGTGCGAAAATGTCCAAACGCCGCGATGCGGTAAGCGTGGTTGATTACGACCGTCAAGGCATTTTGCCTGCCGCTATGCTCAATTACTTGGCACGCTTGGGCTGGGGACACGGCGATGACGAATATTTCACGATGCAACAATTTGTGGAATGGTTCGATTTAAAAGATGTGAGCCCTGCAAGTGGTAGATTTAACCGCGAAAAACTCTTATGGCTTAATGCACAACACATTAAAGACACCGATAACGATAAGTTAGCGTGCTTAATTTCAGGCAGGCTGAAAGAAAAAGGCATTGAAAACCCTGAAAAAATTGATTTAGTGCCGATTATTCAACTTGTTAAAGAACGCGTACAGGACTTAAACGCATTGGCAGATGAATGTTTATATTTCTACCGCAAAAACACGCCGACCGATGAAGAAACCGCCAAACACTGGGACGCAGACGCACAAGAGAGAATGCAACGCTTTGCCGTTTTATTGCAAGGCATTTCGCCAGAAAACTGGACGGCGGACAATATCCACGCCCTATTCAAACCCTTTTGTGATGCCGAAGGCATTAAAATGGGCAAATTGGGTATGCCCTTGCGTTTGTTAGTATGTGGCACTGCCAAAACACCATCTATTGATGCCGTGTTAGCCCTGTTAGGTAAAGATGAAGTGCTAAAACGAATGGGGGTTTCAGGCTGACTGAAATCATAACACCTAAAAAAAACCGCTATAAAACAAGCGGTTTTTTTATCTTTCAGGCAGCCTGAAAATGCCACGCCGCATAGTATTTTTTTTTTGTTTTCAATAGATTGTTGTAATAGTACTATTACAAGCGTCCTTGACAAAGGACGCTTGTACGAAAATTTTTTTATGGCAGGAGAATTTAGCTATGACAACAACAGCCCAATCAACATATCAAAACAAACACTTTGATGATGTTTTAGGGGTTATTACTCAAAACGAATGGTTGAAAAAATTATCAAAAGAAAGCGAAGGTGAACCACTCAATATCCTATTTACAGGAGCAACAGGTGTTGGCAAAAGTTCTACCATTAATTCACTGTTTGATGCAGAAGTAGCCAAAGTTGGCACTACGCCAAATCCTGAAACAATGTTTGTTAAAAAATACCAAATTGACAAACTTGTTATTTGGGACACACCTGGACTTGGAGATACTCCTGAAAATGATCAAAAATATGCCAAAGCCATTAAAGATAAACTGACTGAAACCGATAGCAAAGGTAATTTACTGATTGACTTGGTTGTGGTTATCTTGGATGCTGGTTCACGCAATATGGGAACAGAATATCAACTCATCAACAATGTTATTATTCCTAATCTTGGTGAAAATAAAAATCGCATTTTAGTTGCTCTAAACAAAGCGGATAAAGCTATGGAGCCAGAAGACTGGAATCGTGAAGGGAATTATCCAGAAGAAGAATTAGTGAAATTTTTGGAAGAACAATGTCAGTCGGTACATCAGCGTATCAAGGACGCAACTGGTGTTAATGTTCAACCATTTTATTACACTGCTGGTTTTAAAAGAGAGGGACAACGACAAAGACCGCCTTATAATTTGGGAAAATTTTTTTCCTTAATTTTGGAAAATGTTCCTAAAAAAAAGCGTCTTCAAGTTATCGCAAACTTAAATCATCAAGACGCTCGAGAAAATCTGCGAGACAACGATGACAATGATGGACTTTGGGAGACGATAAAAAGCCTCATTAAACCTGTGGTTGAAGCAGTAGTAGAAACAGTAATAGAAAAAGCACCTACAATCATCATAAAAGTCGCTAAATCATTGCTTAGCATGATAAAATTCTGGTAGTACAAATTCCAAAAACAGGTAACTTGAAATTAAACGGTATCATTGCCACGCCTTGAACTTTATTTTAAGTATCGCTTTTGATATATAACTTAAATTCAGGTTGCCTGAAATAATCACAATCAAAACAACTATTTTTTCAGGAATATTTAATATGGCTTTTCCCCCAATAAATCCCAAACAATGGCAATGCGTACACTGCCACTGGACAGATAGCCACATTCAAAAATCTGATTGCTTAACTAAGCCAACACAATGTCCAAAATGTGGTTGCAAAGAGTTTCAATTAAAGGACGCTTCTGTTTTTAATAATTTGCTCGATACTGTTGTCGGTAGATTGTTTAAGTAATATCTTTCAGGCTGACTGAAATCATAACACCTAAAAAAAACCGCTATAAAACAAGCGGTTTTTTTATCTTTCAGGCAGCCTGAAACCCTTTATATCGTTTATAATATTTAGTTTTATTTTCACTATGAACCAATCAAAATGACACAACGCAAAATTCTTGTTACTTCCGCCCTGCCGTATGCGAATGGCAGCATTCACTTGGGGCATATGGTTGAGCATATTCAAACCGATATTTGGGTGCGTTTTCAGAAAATGCGAAATCACACCTGTTTTTATGTGTGTGCGGACGACACGCACGGCACGCCTGTGATGCTTGCCGCTCAAAAAATGGGCGTTAAACCCGAAGAGATGATTGAAAAAGTGCGTCAGGAGCATTTAGCGGATTTTACTGGTTTTTTAATCGGTTACGACAATTATTACAGCACACACTCGCCTGAAAATAAGGCATTTAGTCAAGATATTTATCGTGCTTTGAAAGCCAATGGCAAAATCACCGTTAAAACGATTGAACAGTTATTCGACCCTGAAAAACAAATGTTTTTGCCTGACCGTTTTGTGAAAGGTGAATGTCCAAAATGTCATGCAAAAGACCAATATGGGGATAACTGTGAAAGCTGTGGCGCAACTTATTCACCAACAGAGCTTATCAATCCTTATTCC
>JAFWRB010000023.1 GCA_017508845.1 Neisseriaceae bacterium
GCAAGGCAACGAGCCGAAGACAGTATAAATAATACGGCAAGGCGAAGTAACGCTGCATGGTTTTGCTGTGAATCGACTATATTACTCATTGCATTAGACAGTGCCCAAAATCCCAAGCAAATGGATATGCCAGGTTGGCAATTTCACCCTTTGAAAAGGGACTTGGCAGGGCATTATGCCGTATCCGTGAATGGTAACTGGCGGATAACCTTTACATTCAAAGGTGAAGACGCAGAAATTGTTGATTATCAAGATTATCATTAGGAGTAAAAAATGGAAATGCACAACCCGCCGCACGCAGGAGTAGTATTCAAAGAATGCCTAAACGGAGCAAATATTACCGAAACCGCACAAAGATTAGGCGTAACGCGTGCCACGCTTTCACGCATTATCAATGGCAAGCAAGGCGTAACCGCCGATATGGCAATTAAATTTGCTGAATTACTGCCCAACACAGACGCAGAATTTTGGTTACGCATACAAATGAAATACGACTTATGGCAAGCCAAACAACGCCCGCACAATGTGGTTATTCCACTATCGCAACCCTTACCTGCAATGGCTTAAAATAAAAAACCTTTAATCACGCAAGATTAAAGGTCTTTTAATAGATTCAGGCTGCCTGAAACAACTGTGTCATCAGCAGCACCACGCCCACAATCGCACAATAAATGCCGAAATACACCAATTTACCGCGTTTGACGATGCTAATCATCAATTTACACGCCAAGCAACCGCTGATAAAAGCGGCAAGAAAACCCACAATTAAGGGCAAAGGTTCGATACCGCCAAACACTTCCTGCCCTTTCATCGCCTTGATAATGTCCAACAAGGCTTCGCCCAAAATCGGCGGAATCACCATTAAAAAGGAAAATTGAGCCAAGCGTTCTTTTTTATTGCCCAATAACAAGCCCGTAGCAATGGTGCTGCCTGAACGCGATAAACCTGGCAAAACCGCTAATGCCTGTGCTATGCCGATGATAAATGCGTCTTTAATGGAAATATTTTCTTTAATGCGGGGTTTGGCGTAAAAACTGAATATCAACAACGCCGCCGTAACCAACAAGCAACAGCCGACAATCAACAAACCGCTACCGAAAATTTGTTCTACTGTATCTTTGAAAAACAAGCCAACAATGCCAATCGGAATCATCGACACCAAAATATTGAGTGTGTAACGGGTTTCGGCATTGTTTTCAAACTTAAATAATCCTTTGAAAATCCAAGATATTTCACGCCACAAAATCACCAAAGTAGAAAGCACAGTTGCCACATGCACAGCAACGGTAAAAGCCAGATTTTCGCTGCCGTCAATGCCAAACAAAGCCGCCCCAATCGCCAAATGCCCGCTGCTGCTCACGGGCAAATACTCGGTTAAGCCTTGAATAATGCCTAAAATAAGTGCTTGTATCCAGTCCATAATATTTTGATTTTCTCCAAAATTATTTATATTTTCAGGCTGCCTGAAAGGTTATTCAAAAAATTTCAAAAGTTTTCTCATCATTCCGTTTGTTACACTGTTTTGTTTAATAACACCTTTGGAAAGATGACGAAGACCATTTTGATATTTTAATTGAGTACATTCCCTTAAATCCAATTCTTGTAAATTTTTTAATTCACCAATACTTTTTGGTAATGTGATGAGATTGTTACAATAGTGTAAATCTAATATTTGCAAATTTTGCAACTGTCCAATACTTTCAGGTAAAGAAATAAGTTCTTTACAAGACGATAAATTTAATATTTGAAGTGTTTTTAATTGTTCAATATTTTCAGGTAGTGTAGTGATATGAGAAAATGATAAATCCAATTCTTTTAATTTTTTCATTTCAATGATACTTTCTGGTAAAAATTCATATTCAATATATAACTTTAAAACAGATAATTCAGGCAATTTTTGAACAATCTCATTAAATAATTTAATGTTATTATCATTACTCAAATATAAATACAAAGATTGTAACTTTTTTAATTGTACAATGCTATCAGGTAATTGAATTAACTTTTCACAATCTAAATTTAATGATTGCAGTTCTTCTAATTGACCTATACTTTTTGGTAATTGAATAATATTACTACAACCTTCCAATTTTAAAGTTTTTAATTGTTTTAATTCTCCAATTTTTTCAGGTAACATAGTTAAACTTTTGCATTCAATTAAAGTCAATTCTTTTAACTGTTTTAAATTTCCAATACTTTCAGGAATTTTAGTTAAATTATCACAATAAAGTAAATTTAACTTTTCTATTTTTCTACATTGTCCAATACTTTCAGGAAGTGCTGTTAATTCACTACAATATTCTAAATATAACTCTCTTAATTGTTCTAATTGACCAATATTTTCAGGTAATTTATTAAGACTATGGCAATCTGATAAATCCAAGTATTCTAATTGTTTTAACTGACAAATACTTTCAGGTAAAGAAATTAAATTTTCACAAGCAGATAAATTTAATTCTTTTAATTGCTGTAATTGACCAATATTTTCAGATAGCGTAGTAAGATTTTCGCAATTTTCTAAATTTATTTTTTTTGCCTGTCTTAATTGACAAATACTATCAGGCAAAACAATAAGATTTTCGTTGCACGACAAATCTAATTCTTCAAGTTCAAGCAAATAGTTATATTTTTGCTCAACCGTATCAAGATTATCAGGTATGTCAATTAGATTTTCTAATTCTGTAACAAACAATTTACGCATTTTTTCAATAGATATACAATTCAATTAAATTATTAAAAACAACCTTTCAGGCTGCCTGAAAGCATAATACCGCACTTCGTAGCAAGGAGATTGCCACGCCGATACTGCGTATCGGCTCGCAATGACAGTTTAGGTTTCAGGCTGTCTGAAATGAGTTTTAATTAAATCAAACTGTTATGCTTGATTTTGGGCTTCCTGTTTTGCCATCGCTTCCCGTTGCTGACGATACATTTCGTCAAAATTCAGCGGTGCCAAATACACAGGCATAAAGCCTGCTCTGGTTACCAAATTGCTGATTTCTTCGCGTGCGTATGGGAAAAGAATGTTCGGACAAGTAACATTCAGCAACACTTCCAACGCTTCTGTGGGGAAGTTTTGAGCCAAGAAAATGCCCGCACTCACCACTTCAACCAAGAACATGGTGTTTTTCTCTTTGGTTTCTTCCAAAGTCGCCGTCAGAGTAGCGTGCAAGGACACTTCATAAAAACCGTCTTCCAAAGCCCGAGATGCAATGGCAATTTTAATGTCTAACTCGGGTTGCGTGCGTGTGCGAAACACTTCGGGTGCGTGCGGCACTTCCAAAGACGCATTTTTAATGTACAATTTTTCAATATTAAATGCAGGTGCATTTGTTTCGTCTGTTGTTGCTGCTTGATTTTCAGCCATAATATCAATTCCTTATGATAAGTTTATTGTAAAAAATTATCCAAACCGCCTGTGCGATTTAAAGCATTTAAATCATCAAAACCGCCAATGTGCGTATCACCGATAAAAATCTGCGGCACGGTTCTACGACCTGTTTTCGTCATCATTTCAACACGGCGTTCGGGGTCTAGGTCAATGCGAATTTCTTCCCACTCGCAAATCCCCTTTTGCTTAAACAGATTTTTCGCCATTGTGCAGTAAGGGCAAAAACCTGTGGTGTAAATCTGAATGTGCGGCATTTTTTGTTCTCATAAAAAGATGAAATTTTACACGATTTTAGAAAACAATGGGTTAGCGGTTTGTTTTCAGGCTGCCTGAACGCCCTATTTTCCTTTGCTTTCGCTAATGCGTTTTTTATGTAATGGGTCGCCTGAATATTGATGTTCATATAAAGAAAACGAAAATGTGTCAGGTTCTGGGGTCTTATTGCCCAAAGCCACAAGCGAGCGGATTAAATCGTCCATATCGCCCAAATACGCACCCGATTTGGGACTGTTAATCAGCACCACAATCGCTAATGGCGTTTGGTGTATGCTTTCAGGCAGCCTGAAACCCGCCAACGCACGCACATCTTTGAGCGTGCCTGTTTTCATACGCAAACCGCCGACATCTCGCAGGCGGCGGCGAAGCGTGCCGTCATATCCTGCAATCGGCAGACTGTCGATAAATTGTTCATTAAATAAATCGTTAAAATAGGCTCGATAAAGCATCGTACCAAGCGTACGAGCAGTAACCCGCTCTTCTCTCGATAAACCTGAACCGTTTTCAATCACCAAACCTTGTGTATCAATGCCAGATTGTTTAAAACTGTTCATCACAGCGGCACGGGCATTTTCAACCGTATCACCTGCCTGATTTGCCCCCAATGTCAGAAAAATAGAACGTGCAAATAGATTATCCGATTGCTTATTCATTGTGCGAATAGCGTCTGATAAGGGAGCGGAAAAATGCTCTGCCACAGTGTTTGTGTCCTGCGGCGTTTCGTTTTCTAAACACACGCTTGCACCCTCTCCGCCCATTTTCTGCCATTGTCCTGCAAAACTTTCACAGGCAAAATCTTTGGGGGCTAACATATTGACATATAAGGCTTGATTTTCGCAAGCAGTCGGAATGCGTCCGCCAATATGCAAGGTTGCACCGTCCCAATGGGCTTTCAAAACGCGAGCAATATTGCCACATTTATTACCTGATGATATTGATAAATTATTAATATTTGACACAGGAGATGTACTTGTATTAAGAGATTTATCTGAAATGTATAATTGGAATATAAGTAATTATTTATATATGGGAGCGCCAGATCCTAGAATAGGTAAAATTGCAA
>JAFWRB010000215.1 GCA_017508845.1 Neisseriaceae bacterium
AAGATACTGATTGTTTGCGTTGTATCAAATAAAATAAAGTTTTAGGCTGCCTGAAAAGGTTTTCTACACTTATTCCACTCGATATTTACGGCAGATTTTTTTGCAGCGTCTTGCCCATTGTAAAACTTGGGTTTTGGGCGGCGTGTCTGTGCCGTAGCGTAAGGCAATATAATCTTGAACTAATTGTTTTATTTCATCATTTAGACTACCTTGCCGCTGTAACTCGTCTAAAAAATCACTCGGTGTTAGCGATAAGGCAAAATCTCTGTCGCCTGTAAGTTGCTCTTTTAGGCGTAAAAAACCGTCCGCTAATGGATTTTGTCGTTGGTAAAAACGACGGCGATACCATAAGAGAATGGGCGTTGCGGCAAATGCTCCGCCTAATAAAAGAACGGCTAAAACCGATGACGCACTGACGCGTCCCAATCCTAAACGACGAAATAAAGCGTTTTGGCGTTCGGAGTCGTAATCAACCACTTTGCTTTGCCAGTGAAATTGAATTTTGGCTCCTATTTTTTGTAATTGATACCACGAAAATAATCTGTTTGTGCCACTGCCTAATGTATTGCCAAAACCCAATTCACTGCGGCGAGATACGGCGGCTGTGGGGTCGATTCTTTGCCATTGTTTCTTTTCAGGCAGCCATACTTCTACCCAAGCGTGTGCATCACGACTGCGAATTTGCCAAAATCCCGCGGATTCGTCATAAGTGCCGCCTTGATAACCACTAATCACACGAGCAGGCAAACCCGCTTGTCGCATCATCACCGCAAAGGCAGACGCAAAATGACCGCAAAAACCTTGTTTAGAATGAAACATAAATGCGTCTGTTTCGTCTGGATATTGGCTCAATGGCGGCGGGTTAAGTGTGTAGGAAAAGTTATTTTTCTTAAAATAATCAAATGCTTGTTGTATAAATTCTTCGTCTGTACTGCTTTGGCTTAATAGTTGTGCGGTGAGTTCGCGTGTTTGCGGGGCAACGCCATTGGGCAGTCGCAAATAACCACGCATCCACATATCTTGCATATTTTCATTCATACGGTCGGTGAGTACCGAGCCCAACACAAAACGGCGGTGCTGGTTGGAACGCCGCCACACCATGGTACTGCCTGTGTGAAAGAGTTGCATTTGCCGCATTGGCACATCTGTTGTGTAATCTAACGCAGGAAAATAGCCGTTCCAGTCTTTGGCAATAATTTCGTAATGCACAGTGTTCAGGCTGCCTGAAAAACGCTCCTGCATTTCGTTGTTGTCCAAGCGAAAAAATGGCTGACGGGCTTTCCAACTTCTGCCATCGAAGTCGGGCATAATCAATACTTTCCAATATAATTGATTGTTTTTCGGCACAAAATTATTTTGAAACACCACATTAAACGCAGGTTCGTCATCTTGCACCAATTCGGAAAACGAACCAGGTGAAAGTGTGTCGGATAAGCCTGTTTGGGCAGTGGTGTTTTCTGCCACGGGCATAAATCGCACAGGCGGATTTTCGGGACGGGGCAAGGCGATAAAGAAAATAACCGCCAAAGGCAAGGCAAAAATCAGCCCACGAGCCGCTTGTTTGAGAGCGTTTTTACTTGAACCGCCGTCAAGCAAGTTTAAACAAGTGAGTACCGCAAACAAACATAATGCCGTCCAAAGTGTATTGACAATGCCCTGCGAAAATAACAGCGTGCCGACTGTTAAAAATAAACTGGCTAATAATAACACTTGCCAATCGCGTATGTCTTTGCTTTCATAGGACTTTAACAGTGCCATCATCACCAAAAATGAAATGCCGCCGTCTTGTCCCAATAAAGATTTGGTTTGTGAAAAAACCAAAATAATTGCCGCAATAGAAACCAATGCCAAGGGCAAACCTTTTAAGGGTTTGATATTCAGTTTAATCAATATCATACGAATCACCCAAAATAAGGCAAATATAACCATCATGCTTTTGGGTAATTGCATTAAAATCGGCGTAGCAATCATTGCCAATACACATAAAGACGCATATTGAGCAAATATGGGAGCAGGGCGATGAATAAAATCGGCGGCAAGCATTTTATTTATAAAAAACCTTGTTGTTTTAAGAATTGTGCCAATTTTTCGGCAAAATAACGATAACCTGCGTCATTAGCGTGAATTTGGTCAGATTTCAATGACTTATCGGATAAAACTTCTGACCATAAATTGCCCAATAAGGGGATATTTTCTTGGCGTGCTATTTCTTCATACATCGGGTGATCTTTGAAACTGCCAAATAAAGCACTCACGGTAAAATGCGGCTCGGCAATCAATACCACAGGAATATGGTTGTTTTTAATTTGTTGAATGGTTTTAATAATATTATTTTTTGTTTCGTTTTCATCAATCTTGCGTAAAAAATCATTACCGCCAATGCCGAATAATACTAATTTCGGATTGACTGCCAAAGTTTCAGATAGCCTATTGAAAACATCAGCCGAAGTGTTGCCTGAAACGCCGTGATTAACCACATTCCAGCCTGTTAATTGTTGTAAAACAGTGGGATAGGCAACAGACGCACCAAAACCTTCGGTTAAAGAATCGCCCAAAGCCACAACGGTGCTGTTTTTGGCTATGCGTGCGTGTTTGGCTTGGGACGAACAGGCGGTGAGCGTTGCCAAAGCGGTGTAAAGTAAAAATTGTCGCCGAGTGTAAGTCATTGTTTTGTATATTCCTTTTAATTTTTCAGGCAGCCTGAAAGGGTTCTATGTACTGTTATTGTGCTTAAAAGTTGTTTCAGGCAGCCTGAAAACTTTCAAGCAAGCATTTTATTATATACAAGCCAAAATTCATACAAAATAAAGCGATTTTACGCGTTTTCTTTTACTTTTTAGCGAAAAACGGTGATAATAAACCCTTTTAACTTAACCTATCTCCTTTTGAATTAGGGAAATAAAATGGCTCTGATTGTTCAAAAATACGGCGGCACTTCGGTGGGTTCGGTGGAACGAATCCAGAATGTGGCTCGCCGCATCGCAAAATTCAAATCGCAGGGGCATGACTTGGTGGTGGTGGTTTCTGCTATGAGCGGCGAAACCAATCGCTTGGTGGCGTTGGCAAACGATGTCAGCGGCGGCAATCCCAATCCGCGTGAAATGGATGTCGTGTTATCCACAGGCGAACAGGTTACCATCGGCTTGTTGGCTATGGCTCTGGACGCCATCGGCGTGCCTGCCAAAAGTTATACAGGCTGGCAAGTGGCAGTGAAAACTGATTCCGCTCACACCAAAGCCCGTATTGAAACCATTGATGACGCTGCTATGCGTGCCGACTTAAAAGACGGCAAAGTGGTGATTGTGGCAGGCTTTCAAGGCATTGACGGCGTGGGCGACATTACCACACTCGGTCGTGGCGGTTCGGACACTTCGGCAGTGGCACTGGCTGCGGCATTAAAAGCCGATGAATGCCAAATTTATACCGATGTCGATGGCGTTTATACCACAGACCCACGCATTGTGCCCGAAGCACGCCGCTTGGATAAAATTACTTTTGAAGAAATGTTGGAACTGGCGTCTTTGGGTTCCAAAGTATTGCAAATTCGCTCGGTTGAATTTGCGGGCAAATATCGTGTTCGCCTGCGTGTGTTAAGCAGTTTGGAAGAAGACGGCGGCGGCGGCACTCTGATTACCTTTGAAGAGGACGAACAAATGGAACGAGTACAAGTATCAGGCATTGCATGTGATAAAAATCAAGCACGCATCAATGTGCGTGGCGTGCCAGACAAACCAGGTATTGCTTTCCAAATTTTGGGAGCAGTGGCAGATGCAAATATTGAAGTGGATATGATTATCCAAAATGTGGGTGCGGAAGGCACAACTGACTTTTCATTCACCGTGCCGCGTGGCGATTACAACAATGCTTTGAAAATTTTAAACGAAGTGAAAGAGAAAATCGGTGCGGCAGAAGTGTCGGGCGATGATACGGTTGCCAAAGTGTCGATTGTAGGTGCAGGTATGCGTTCGCATGTGGGCACGGCTTCAACAATGTTCCGTGCATTAGCCGAAGAAGGCATTAACATTCAAATGATTTCTACTTCCGAAATCAAAGTGTCGGTGTTAATTGCTGAAAAATACACCGAATTGGCTACACGCGTTTTGCATTCTGCATTTGGTTTGGAAAAAGCGTAATTGTTTGTTTTATAGTCGGTTCATACCAAAATCATACAGCGTTGGCTCGTCTTGCCGTATTATTTATAC
>JAFWRB010000216.1 GCA_017508845.1 Neisseriaceae bacterium
AAAATTGCCAGTCGATTTTACCAACCGCTTGATTTACTATGTGGGACCAGTTGATCCTGTGCGTGATGAAGCCGTAGGTCCTGCGGGTCCGACCACTGCCACACGCATGGACAAATTCACGCGACAAATGTTAGAGCAAACAGGTTTGTTAGGTATGATTGGCAAATCCGAACGCGGTAAGATTGCGGTAGAAGCCATTAAAGAAAACAAAGCCGTATATTTAATGGCAACAGGCGGTGCGGCATATTTGGTATCCAAAGCCATTAAATCCGCCAAAGTGCTGGCTTTCCCCGAACTGGGCATGGAAGCGATTTACGAATTTGAAGTCAAAGATATGCCCGTAACCGTTGCGGTTGATAGCACAGGCACTTCGGTGCATGCGATTGCCCCCAAAATCTGGCAGAAAAAAATCGGCATTTTGCCTGTGGAAGATTGATATGGTGCGTGGGGCTTTGCCCCACTGCGATAACAAAATGTTTTAATCATTTCAAGGAGTATTAAATGATTTCATTAAAATCAATAACACGACAAAGTCTCCCAGACGAAGAGTATTTGAAACTTTTGGGAATAGCAATTTGCGTTTTCAACTCTAATAATGCTTTTGTAATCGAGAATATTTTAAAACTTGATACAAGTAGCACAGAAAATTGGTATGACTTAATTGATTTAACATCAGGTCATAAAAAAATGAAAGAAGCAATTGATAAAACCATTGGTAATCATGAATTAGGAGAACGAGTAAAGACATCGTTTTGCGAATTGGTTGATATGAGAAACAGAATAATTCATAGTTTTCAGATAACATCAGATAGTGGAGAGCAAATTTTAGCAACAAAATATAGGGAAAATGACGAAGAATTTCCAAGTAAACAATTTCACATCACAAAGGAATATCTTCTGGAGTTTATAGAAAAAAATCAAAAACTATCTGATTTATTGGACGAAATTAAGGGATATTGACTTTCAATGAGAGTATTTCTATGATTTTCAGGCTGCCTGAAAACAGTTGCGTCATTGCGAGATTTTTTCGATAGAAAAAATCGTGGCAATCTCCCAAGTTCGGAGAACGGATTTTACAAAACCTTTTCAGGCAGCCTGAAACTTATAAAAATCACATTTTTCCTACGAAAAATGTGAAAATAAAAACATTTCCACTTAAACAAGGACATTCAAAATGACGCAACAAACTTTTGCTACTGCCGATTTAATCGACATTGCTCCTGAAACGCCGTCTTGTGAAGTGCAGTTTAGAACCTTTGGCAAACGCCGCCGTTTTTGTGGGCGGGTTCGCACGGTTCGTTGCTTAAAAGACAATGGCTTGGTCAAAAAAATGCTGAATACGCCGTCTTTCGGCGAAGTGTTGGTTGTCGATGGACACGGCTCTTTATACAGTGCCTTAATTGGCGATCAAATTGCCGAAGCAGGTCGCAAAAACGGCTGGGCAGGTGCGGTTGTATTTGGCGTAATCCGCGATAGTGCCACAATCGAAAGCATGGATTTTGGCATTAAAGCATTGGGCACCAACCCCAAAAAATCCGCCAAAGACGGATTGGGCGAAGTGGATACGCCTGTATCGTTTGGTAATGTGGTCTTTCACGCAGGCGATTTTGTCTATTGCGATGAAGACGGTGTATTGGTGTCAGCAGATGAAATTGTAGAAAAATAAAACATTCAGGCAGCCTGAAAAATGAGTATTCAAACACAACACACCGACACCATAGCCGCTATTGCCACTGCCACTGGCGGGGGCGTGGGGATTGTGCGGGTTTCGGGTAAGAATTTATTGCCGCTTGCCCAAGAAATCAGCCATAAGCAAAATATTTCGCCACGCAAGGCGGAATTTTGTTCGTTTTTTGATGAGCAAAACGAAGTTTTAGATCAAGGCTTATTGCTGTTTTTTCCAGCCCCCCACTCTTTTACAGGCGAAGATGTGATTGAGTTGCACGGACACGGCGGCTCAGTTGTGCTGAATTTGCTTTTGCAACGCGTTTTGCAACTTGGGGCAAGAATGGCAGAAGCAGGCGAATTTTCTCGCCGTGCGTTTTTAAACGGCAAAATGGATTTAGCCCAAGCCGAAAGTGTGGCAGATTTAATCGCCGCGTCAGGCGAAAAAGCGGCACGCATGGCGGCTCGTTCGTTAAGCGGTGTATTTTCTCATAAAATCAATAATTTATTGAGAAAATTGATTGATTTACGCATGTTGGTCGAAGCGGTAATGGATTTTCCCGAAGAAGACGAAGATTTTTTACAAAACGCAAATATAAGCAAACAAATCAAAGACTTAAAAGCAGAAATTGAAGCCATATTCGCCACAGCACGGCAAGGAGCGGTGTTGCGAGAGGGCTTGCATATTGTGTTAGTGGGAGCCCCAAATGTGGGCAAATCGTCTTTGCTCAACGCCTTATCAGGCGAAGATACGGCGATTGTAACCGATATTGCAGGCACCACGCGTGATATGGTGCGTGAGCAAATTTTAATAGACGGCGTGCCTGTCTTTATTACCGACACCGCAGGTTTGCGACAACCCACTGATATTGTTGAACAAAAAGGCATAGAACGCGGACTTTCCACTGCCAAAAACGCAGACGCAGTGCTGATTTTAAGCGAAAGCAAACAAGCCTTATCCGATGAAACCGCACAATTATTAGCCGACATTCCGCAGGAAATTCAACGCATTTTTGTGGAAAATAAAATCGACAAAACAGGCGAAGAACCTAAATTATTAAATAATAACAATGAGATAAAAATAAAATTATCTGCCAAAACAGGAGCAGGTTTAAATTTATTAAAACAAGTGTTGTTGGAGATTGTCGGCAGCACGCCAAATGATGAGGGCTTATTTTTAGCCCGCACCCGCCATTTAGAAGCCTTACAACAGGCGATGAACGAATTAGATAACGCCTTGATTTATACACAACAAAACGACTTACTCGCCGAACACTTACGCCACACGCAAAATGAATTAGGCAAAATCACAGGCGAATTTAGCCCAGACGATTTATTAGGAGAAATTTTTAGCCGATTTTGTATTGGTAAGTAGTTTCAGGCAGCCTGAAAATCAATTCAAATACCAATCGCTATCGTGGTATTTGGCAACGGTTTCTCTAAATAAAACAACACACATAGCGGCTAATGGTAGGGCTAATAGCATACCGACAAAGCCTAATAATTCGCCAAATGCGGTTAAGGCGAAAATAACGGCTAATGGCGATAAGCCGATTTTTTCACCAACAATTTTGGGCGTGATGATAAAACTTTCTAAAAATTGTCCAACCAAAAACACGCCCCACACGGCAACAAGTCCGCCGATTGAGTTAAATTGCAACACCGCTGCCAATGTGGCTAATAGCAAACCTGTGAATGCACCCAAATACGGCACAAACACCAAAAGCCCTGCAATCATACCAATCGCAAAACCGTTGTCCAAACCTGTGAGCATTAAACCTACGCCATACACCACGCCCATAATCATCATTACCGATAACTGTCCGCGTAAAAATTCTCCCAAAACTTGGTCTAAATTGCCCGCAATGCGTTGCACAGTGGGCTTAAATTTCACAGGAATGAGTGCATAAATATTGTCAATCCAGCGTTGCCAATCTAAAAGAAAATAATACAGCAAAAACGGCAACAGCATTAAATTCACCACAAACGCAATAATGCCTCCGCTTTGTTTGAGTATTGACGGTGCGAGTTTTTTTAAGGCAGCCTGAACGGTTTGATTATGTTCTGCCCACAGTTGATTGAATGTGCCTGCGTCCAAAGCGTAATTGGTGTGAAAAATTTGGTTGAGAAACGGCACGGCTTTATTATTAACCCATTGAAA
>JAFWRB010000024.1 GCA_017508845.1 Neisseriaceae bacterium
CAAAATTTTTAAAAATTTCTAATTCATTAAGTTGCTCGTGATTTAATATCAATAAATTTTCTATACCTTTTTCAATCCCCCTATTAAAATCTCCAAGTTTTTGTTCTAATCCATAAATATATAAATTTTTATTATTTTGATTTTCTTTCTTTTTGTCGCAATCATATAAAAAGACATATTTATGACTTAATTGCATATATTGTGCGGCTTGATATGCTATATCAAGTTTGCTTGAACCACCTGATTTATTTTTTGAATTTTCACTATCTATTGATTTAAATTTGAATGGCAAATTGTTTATTTCAAAAACTGCAATGGTTTTATTAAAATACTGTTCATCAGTTTTACCTTCTACAAATACAATATTTTCATTTGCATTTGATAAAAAGTTTGGAATATTAAAAGCGTCTTCAACTGCTTGAACAGTATTTGCTTGATAATATTCAGGATAACCAGAAGAGACTACACCACCGATTTTATTATATTTTAAAACGATTACTTTGTCATTGTATCTATTTTCATTATGAATAATAAACGGTGAATGTGTGGTTACAATAATTTGCGAAGTTTGTTCCCCTTTTTTATTTTGAAAGATTTTCTTATAAAAATCCATAATTTTCTTCTGCCATTCAGGATGCATGCTGATTTCAGGCTCATCAATTAACACCACTGCTCCATTGAGAGCGTCTTTATTTTGCAATAAAAATGCACCACGAAAAACAATTTGTTTTTCTCCTGAACTTAAATCATTTATACTAACTTCCTTATTATCTTTACTGAATATAATATTTTTTTCATTTCCATTATTACTTATTCCTTTGAAAGATAATTTATCATAAAACATAGTATTAAATGCTTTTTTAAATCTATTAAATTTTCTTTCTATATTTTTTGTATCTTGATTTTTTTCTATGGCTTGTAAAATTATTTCAGCATCATTTGATCTAATGTCAATAAGTAATTGAATTATTTCATTAGCCGTATTACTTTCAAATCTAATATTTGAAATATTTTTTTATCTAATTGTTGATTTGTTATCTTATGTATTGTTCGAGTTTCAAAGTTAATATTGACAGTAGAGTAGATAGAACGAAATCGAACCGTATCCTTGAATTTTTCGTCTGTTCGTTGCATCATTCTTCGATCACATGAAAAATTATAATAACAAGATGCAACACTTCCATCTTGATTTGCAAAATACATTTGTCTATCTTCAAAATATGAAATGTTATGCATTTTCCCATCACATATTACTTCTAAATCTAAACCTTTACTATCACATTCATAGTTCATTATTTTATAAATTTCTTCTAAAACAGTTGTTTTTCCTGTACCATTTTCTCCTGCAATAATAATGGTATCTGCAGGATTGCCGTTTTTATCGCAAAAATCTAAATGCAGATTACCCAAAATAGGGTGTTCTTTAAATTTGATTGATTTGATTTTAATCATTTTATTTTCCTATCAATTTATTTAGTTTTCAGAAAACACAAACCAAGTTCGCTCTTCGTAGTCAGGAGATTGCCACGCCGTGATTTTATCACGGCTCGCAATGACAGTAGGGGGTTTCAGGCTGCCTGAACGATTTTTTCAGTCGGCTACAAATTGTAGTCATCTGACGATTTTTTTAATAAAATCAATAAATTCCCCTGCACGGGAAGTGCTTTCAGGCAGCCTGAAAATTAAATCAACCGCCTTTGACTCGTTTAATCTCCGCCCCCACATTGCCTAATTTGGTTTCAATGTGTTCGTAGCCCCTGTCCAAGTGGTAGATTCTATCGACTATGGTTGTGCCGTCTGCAACCAAGCCTGCAATTACCAAACTGGCAGACGCACGCAAATCTGTTGCCATTACTTTGGCGGCGGACAGTTTTTCCACGCCTTTGACTGTGGCGGTTTTGCCGTTAAACACAATGTCCGCACCCATACGATTGAGTTCGGGAATGTGCATAAAACGGTTTTCAAAAATATTTTCGGTAATGGTTGAAGCCCCGTTGGCAATGCAGTTCATCGCCATAAACTGGGCTTGCATATCGGTTGGAAACGCAGGGTAGGGGGCGGTGTGAATATCAACTGCTTTGGGACGGTGTTGCATATCGGCAGCAATCCAGTCTTTGCCGCATTCAATTATCATACCCGCTTGAACTAATTTATCTAATACCGCGTCCATAGTGTGTGGTGCGGCGTTTTTCAGCAATAATTGCCCGCGTGTCATCGCTAATGCACATAAAAATGTGCCTGCTTCAATGCGGTCGGCAATAATGGCGTGTTCTGTGCCGTGCAATTTTTCTTTGCCTTTAATAAGTAAAGTGGGCGTGCCTAAACCAGTGATTTCTGCCCCCATTTTAATCAAACATTCGCCCAAATCGCTTACTTCGGGTTCCATAGCGGCGTTTTCTAACACGGTTTCACCGTCTGCCAAAGCCGCCGCCATCATCAAGTTTTCCGTGCCTGTAACGGTTACCGCGTCCATCACAAAACGGCAACCTTTTAAGCGGTCTGCTTTGGCTTTAATATAGCCGTGTTCAATACAAATGTCTGCCCCCATAGCCTGCAAGCCTTTAATATGCAAATCCACAGGACGCGAGCCGATGGCACAGCCGCCAGGTAGGCTGACTTGTGCTTGCCTAAATCGTGCCAACATCGGACCCAACACCAAAATAGACGCACGCATGGTTTTGACCAAATCGTATTTAGCACGGAAGTCGTTGATTTCTTTACAACAAATATCAATTTGCGACACGCCGTCCTGCTCAATTTTTGCCCCCATATCGGCAAGCAGGCGGCAAGTGGTTGCCACATCTCGCAACATCGGCACATTCGATAAATGCAGGGTTTCATCGCTTAAAAGGGCGGCACACATAATCGGCAAAGCCGCATTCTTCGCCCCAGAAATTACAATTTCGCCTTTCAAAGGACGGTCGCTACCGATAATATGAAGTTGTTCCATAATGGTTTATCTCCTTAAAAATATTTTCAGGCTGCCTGAAAATAGGCGTTCTTTATTATGCAATAAAAACTTTTCTGTATCAAACAAAATTCCAGTTTCTTGTTTTATGGCATTTTGCACATTTTCACGAATAATGTAATATTGCTCGTATTCTTTTTTAGGTAATCTAAATTCAGGCAAATAATTTTCACTGTGATAATCAAAAGATATTTTGGGTATAAATTCCGATAATGGTGATTTACCTAAATGAATTTTATGTTTTTTTCTATTGATATGTATCCATATAACACGGTATCGCATATCTAATAAAGCAGCAGGAAACATCCCTAAACAGCCAATGATTATCGGCATAAAAATATTTTGATTAGTATAAAAATTTTTGAAAAAAACGAATATTTCTAAAATGGGCATTTTTACAATGATACATTCAATAAATACAAAAAAAGTCATCAAACAGAATAATGATAAAAATACCAAACAATATTTAATTCCAGTTTTCATAATATTTTGAAAAGTATATTCACTTTTAAGGGCAGGTAAATCTATTCTATATGTTATTCTTTTTTGACCTTTTTGCCATTCTTTTTGCACTTGATTTAATATTGCCTTTGCCACTGTGGAGCGTTCGGCAACATATTGATTGTGTTGTGTTTGCATTTTTCTTGTTTAATAAAAAAGTTAATTAACTATTTCAGGCTGCCTGAAAACTTATATCGTCAATAATCGCAATGACAAATTCCCTGCACGGGAAGTGCTTTCAGGCTGCCTGAAAATTAAATTACCCCCTAAACCGTTCTTCCAAAATCGCCACAGCGGGTAAGGCTTTGCCTTCTAAAAATTCCAAGAACGCACCGCCGCCTGTGCTGACATAATTGATTTTGTCCGTAACATTAAATTTGGCAACGGCAGCCAGTGTATCGCCGCCGCCTGCAATTGAAAACGCTTTTGAGTTTGCAATCGAATTCGATAACGCTTGGGTGCCGTTTGCGAATGCGTCAAATTCAAACACGCCCACAGGACCGTTCCACACGATTGTACCTGCGTTTTGCAATAACTCATTCAATGCGGCGGCAGATTGTTCGCCTATGTCAAAAATCATATCATCGTCCGCCACTTCGCTGATTTTTTTGTGAATGGCAGGCGTGGTTTCGCTAAACTCTTTGCCCACAACCACATCGACTGGCAACGGCACTTTTCCGCCTTTGGCTTCGATTTTATCCATAATGCGGCGTGCGTCTGCCACTAAATCGTGTTCTGCCAACGATTTACCCACATTAAATCCTTTGGCTGCCAAGAAAGTGTTGGCAATGCCGCCGCCGACAATTAAGCCATCAACTTTATCCGCTAATGTTTCCAAAACGGTGAGTTTGGTTGAAACCTTGCTGCCGCCCACAATCGCAATCATCGGTCGTTTGGGATTTTCCAATGCACGAGCCAAAGCGTCCAATTCTTCTGCCAATAACAAACCCGCACACGCCACTGGTGCAAATTTAGCCACAGCGTGCGTTGAAGCCTGTGCTCGGTGAGCCGTACCAAACGCATCGCACACAAAAATATCGCCCAAAGCGGCGTATTGTTTGCCTAATTCATCAACATTTTTCTTCTCGCCTTTGTTAATGCGAACATTTTGCAACATCGCCAATTCGCCTGCGGCAAGGGTAGGGCGTTGCGAAATATCGTTAATCACAGGCACGGTTTTGCCCAATAACTGACCCACATATTCGGCAATCGGCGTAATATCATCTTCGGGGTGAAATTCGCCTTCGGTAGGGCGACCCAAGTGCGTCATCGCAATCACCGCCGCACCGTTATTCAAACAATATTCAATCGAAGGCAAAGAAGCCCGAATACGCGTATCGTCCGCAACTTTGCCCGCTTTCATCGGTACATTCATATCCACACGGATTAACACCGTTTTGCCCGCGACATTTAAGTCAGTCAGTTTTTTGAAGTCCATTTTTGTTCTTTCAAGAAAGTTAATCAAAGGTTTCAGGTAGCCTAAAAAAAACAATTCGTCATTCCGAAAAAACAGAATGACGAAGCATTATTCAGGCAGCCTGAACTTGTTTTTTAATCAGCGGAAAGCCCAATTTTTCACGGCTTTCGACAAATTTTTGAGCCGCAAGACGACTTAATGCACGAATACGAGCAATATACGCCGCCCGTTCCGTAACCGAAATCGCCCCCCTTGCGTCCAATAAATTAAATGTATGACCTGCTTTTAACACCAATTCATACGCGGGCAGGGCGAGCATTGTGTCTTCTAATGCCAAGAGCCGTCCAGCCTGTGCTTCAAAATGATTAAATTGAGCCAAAAGCCAATCTGCGTCCGAATATTCAAAATTGTAAGTGGATTGCTCCACTTCATTTTGATGATACACATCGCCATAGGTTAAAATTTCACCGTCAGGCGTTTTTGTCCAAACCAAATCATAAACATTTTCAACGCCTTGCAAATACATTGCCAAGCGTTCAATGCCGTAAGTAATTTCACCCAAAACAGGCGAACAATCAATGCCGCCGACTTGCTGAAAATAAGTAAATTGTGTAACTTCCATACCGTCAAGCCACACTTCCCAGCCCAAGCCCCACGCACCAAGTGTCGGATTTTCCCAATCGTCTTCGACAAATCGTACATCGTGAAGGGATAAATCAATGCCCAATTCTTTCAGGCTGCCTAAATACAAGTCCTGAATATTGTCGGGTGCAGGTTTTAAGGCAACCTGAAACTGATAATAATGCTGCAAACGGTTTGGATTATCGCCATATCGCCCGTCTTTCGGACGGCGAGATGGCTGAACATAAGCCACAAACCAAGGTTCAGGACCCAAAGCTCGCAAACAAGTAGCAGGGTGCGAAGTGCCTGCACCTACTTCAATATCAAACGGTTGCAAAACCGCACAACCTAATTTTGCCCAATAATTTTGCAAAGCAAAGATAATTTCTTGAAAAGTCGGAGTCGCCATTTTCGATGTGAATGGTAAAAAAATAAAACTGCTATTTTACAATGAATAAAAGGGGTTGTTCAAATGCTTCAAAGGGTATTTTGGTATGGGAACGCAGAGCATAAAATATCAATTGCCCACTATTCATCATCTTTTGGCGGTACGGGGGCGAACCAGCCTACGAATAATAGCAACAAACCTACGGCGATAAAGGAGATAATGCGTTCTATGCCGTTTGAGTTAGCCAGTTCAACCAAAAACAGTTTGCACACCACAATGCCCATCAGACTGGCTCCGACAATCCACAGTGTGCGTCTTTGTTTGCGGTTGGCCAAAACCATAATCACAATGGCAGTGATTGCCCAGATAATCGACAGTGTGGCTTGTACGCCGAATGACGCGAGTAGGGCTTGGGCATTCCATTCTATGCCATTATAGTAGTGCCAAAACCGCATAACGGCACAACTTAATACAAGTAAGCCCGATAGGGCAATGGCGGCGTAGGTGTAGCGGACGATTTCGTCTTTGTTATGTCGCAGGGACAAGTGTTTGTCTTGCCATTGCCACAATTGCCACAATACGGCAATGCTGCCGATTTCTATGGTGTTCATAAGCGGTATATACGCGTGTGCTGTCGGGCGTGAGAAGTTTGCCACGATAAGCCATAAGACGCTGTATAAGGCTAATACAACGCTGATTTGATTGCAGTATAACTCTTTGTATTCTTTCAAATATTCTGATTTGTGCGTGAAGAATAACCACGCCGCAAACGGTACAATCAGGGTTTCTAATGGGCGTAAGGCGTTAAAATGGCTGTGAGCAGAGTATAAAAACACTGTCCAGACGAAGATATACGCCAAAGATATGCCTGCGTGTGCTAACACATTCAAACCACTGGCTTTTTGTTTTTCAGGCAGCCTGAAAAGCGTTGCGATAGATAAACCTGTGGCAAGAAGTAAAATCAAACCGCCCCACATTTGTGGGTCATATTGCCACGCCGATATGGCAAATGCCCACACGAAAAATGCGTTGCCTAATGATAATAAAATGCTTGTGAATATGCCGATAAACCATTTGCGGTGCGTGGCGAATAACCATAAAATAAGCCAAATCAGTAAAATCGATACGCTCCAAGCGTTGGCGTGGGTGATTTCTGATTTGTCTAATAAGATGCCTGTTAAGTGGCGTATGGCGAAAACAAGCCCAAAACCTAATTCGATAATACCGATAGTTGCATTGCCGTCAATCAGTGTATCGGCGTTTGCGTAGGCTTGTCGCCGCCATATGGCGTGGTGTAATAGGTAAGCAGTTGCAATCCACGCGATAGCAGACAGCGTAATGATGATATGTGCGTCCGTGTTTTTTGCAATACAAGTAATTGATAATAAAATAGAAATCAGGCTAAATATACTAAACACTATTTGCGGTTTTTGCCATTGTAAGGCGGCAAACGCCACTGCCATAGCGGATAACACGGGTATGCAATACAGCGGACTTAATGTTAATAAGGGCAGGGTGAGCGTGTTCATTAAGGTTAGCACGGCAATTGCGGATAGCGTATTTTTTTCCCATTCGGCACTGTTATCGCGGTGTTGTTTGTCCCACAGAAAATACATTGCCGCACCGCTTAATACCACAATCACCGCACCGATAATCGAACCCTGCAAAATTGTGGGTATGCCGTCAGGATTCGCTGAGAGTGATTGAAATTGTTTTATTGCGGCTAACGCAAATACGCCTAACGCACCCAAACGCACATGTGGTTGTTTTTGGTGTAAGCCAAACACATACACCAAAGCCGCTTCTAATGCCCACGCTGTTGCTGTCCATTGTTGTTCTAATGCAAGCGGTATGGCAAGCGTAACAAATAAGCCGCACAGTACGGCAAATGCTTGTTTAATTACGGCAAAATTTTTATTTAAGCGAGCATAATAAAACGCCAAGCCGCCATAAATCGCTGCCCACAGTAAGGCGGAGTAAGCGGCGGCATTGTCCCAGTGTTTGACCATAGCATATTGCAAGCCGAATGTGGATAAGGCTGTGCCGAATAACAGCGTGCTGTCTAATATTTTAATATGCGAGCCGTACGCTACAATGGTTTGCCAGATGCGTTCTAATGTTGCGTTATTTGGAATTTCGCGTAATTCGCCTGATAGGGGTGTTTCTTCCAAAGTTCGATACGCAAAAAAGCACGCCACAAGTGTATAGAGTAGCCAGTGATAAATTAAGAAAAACTCGCAACTTGCGAATAAATGGGGCTGATATTCATTGCTCCATAATAAGGCAATCCAAAATGTACCGATGGCTCCGATTAAGTTTAGCGACCGCCACGCTTTGAACCACGCAATCACCGCCACGCCTGTGTTTAACACTGCCAAATACGCAAACAGCGAAATATGCGAGCCTGTGCCGTCCGACACCAAAACGGGGGCAAACAAACCGCCTAAAACGGCGACTTGTGCCAAAATTTTTGCGTCTTTCACAACCGCTCGCCACGCCATTAGAGCGACTGAAACAACCATTAAAATCAAGGCGATATTATTCGGCAGAATATTGTGCAATTTCACCGCCGCCAAAGCCGTGAGATACATTACGCCAAACCCAAAACCCTGCAAAATCAAGCCATAATCTCGCCGTTTTTGTTGTAGATATTCGCCGCCGAAAGCCGCTGCTACACCTGCGGCAAACACAGCCAAATAACGCACAGGCAAAGGCATTGCACCGCCCACATAACGCAGTAAAAAGGCCAAACCCAAAAACAGCACCAAAACGCCCGTTTTCAGCAAAACATTACCGCCTGTAAGCCAGTCGATAAAAGCATTGCTGTCGGCAGTTTGCGGTGTTTGTTTTCTATGATATTGATTTTTATAAATATTATCTTCCAAAGGCATTTGCCGTGCGTCATATTCAGGCTGCCTGAAAGCGTTGTCATTTTGAGCATTTGTTGCTTGTTCAGGCTGCCTGAAAGGTGTTTCGTTTGAAGCCGTTTCTTTATCCGCCTGTTTAATCTGTGTTTGAATAGCCGAAATATCCACAGGCTGATAACTTTCTGTTTTTTCTATGTTATTTTGTGTTTGAATATCAATAGATTGTATATTTTCAGGCTGCCTGAAAGCCGTTTCGTCTTGGGCGGTAATATTGTTTTCTGTGTTTTGTTGTGTTTGAGCAATATTTGCAATATCAATCGGTTGTATATTTTCAGGCTGCCTGAAAACCGTTTTGTTTTGGGTAGTATTGTTTTCTGTGTTTTGTTGTGTTTGAGCAATATTTGCAATATCAATCGGTTACGTATTTTCAGGCTGCCTGAAAACTGTTTCGTTTTGGGCGGTAATATTATTTTCAGTATTTTGTTGTGTTTGTGAAATATTTGAAATATCAATCGGTTGTGTAGTTTCAGGCTGCCTGAAATGGGCTAATTGTGAAAGCGAGCGATTTTCTTCAAACAAACGCACATTTTGCTCTTCCAAAACCGACAAGCGAGAGCGTAAAGCATGCAATTCGTGCTTTAACAGTTTCATTTGTGCCTTAATTTCATCTAACTCATCTCGTTCGAACATTTTCAACACCTTGTATTTGTAGTAAAAATAAAAAATAACCTAAATAAATTAAGGCGGTATTTTAAGCGATAATAAACGAAAAAAGCAAGTGCGTGTTTTTTTTTTTTTTTAAAATCAATAAGTTGTAAATATTTATTTGATAATATATTTTTCAGGCAGCCTGAAAGATAAAATCGAAGCGTTATCTAAAAACAATCCGTTTTGCCTGACAAGGCAAAACGAAACAACTGCTCACTGTTACAAAACACCTTGCCGTTATTTTGCCGATTGTGTAAAATAAGACGCTTGTTACAAGATTTGTAAAAAGCACGCACAAAACGGTTTTTGCCGCTTGCGTGTTTTTTTTAAGCCTATTCAAACTTAATTAAATTTTCAATATAAAACAGGAACTTATATTTATGACTACTCCTGCGGTTTTGGTTTTAGCAGACGGTTCAGTTTTTCACGGTGTGGCTATCGGTGCAGACGGCGATACAGTGGGCGAAGTGGTGTTCAACACTTCCATTACGGGTTATCAAGAAATTTTGACCGACCCTTCCTATTGTTATCAAATGGTTACACTCACTTATCCGCATATCGGCAACACAGGTTGTAATGCGGAAGACGAAGAAAGCCGTCAAGTGTATGCGGCAGGTCTGATTATTCGTGATTTACCCTTAAAAAACAGTAACTTCCGAAGTGAAGAGTCGCTGTCAAGTTATCTTAAACGCCATAAAATTGTGGCGATTGCCGATATTGACACGCGCCGCTTAACCCGCATTTTGCGGCAAACAGGCTCGCAAGCAGGTTGTATTATGACGGGCGAAAATGCGGATATTGCCGCCGCTCAAAATAAAGCGATTGCCTTTGGCTCTATGGCAGGCAAGGATTTAGCCAAAGTGGTTACCAGAAGCGAACAAGTGCAATGGACACAAGGCGAATGGCGTTTGGGTCAAGGTTTTAGCGACTTAAAACGCTTGCCCTATAAAGTGGTTGCATACGATTTTGGCGTGAAAAACAATATCTTACGAATGTTAGCCGAAAGGGGTTGCGAACTCACCGTTGTGCCTGCTAAAACGCCTGCACAAGCCGTTTTGGCGATGAATCCTGACGGTATTTTCTTATCAAACGGTCCTGGCGACCCCGAGCCTTGCGATTACGCCATTTCTGCCATTCAAGTGTTTTTAGAAAAGAGAATCCCCTTGTTTGGCATTTGCTTGGGTCATCAATTATTAGGCTTGGCTTTGGGCGGCAAAACAGGCAAGATGAAATTCGG
>JAFWRB010000217.1 GCA_017508845.1 Neisseriaceae bacterium
ATTCATCACGCCATTCACGCTGGCTAACAAGCGTTTTTCAGGAATCATCGTGGGGTGAACACGCAATTCAATGCCGTTTTCGGTGCGGCGAGTAATGCCCAATAGTTTAATGCGATAGCCCAATTCTTCGGCGTATTTAATGTCTTTTGCGTCTAATTTGCTGATGCCTTCTAAATAACATTTAGAAAAATTTAACGGAATACCAAACGCCAAAGACGCCATAATGGTGATTTTATGCCCTGCGTCGTGTCCTTCAATATCGAAAGTCGGGTCGGCTTCGGCATAGCCCAAGCGTTGTGCTTCTGCTAAAACTTCCGCAAAAGAAGAGCCTTTTTCACGCATTTCGCTCAAAATAAAATTGCTGGTGCCATTGATAATGCCCGCAATCCATTGAATACGGTTTGCCGCCAAGCCCTCACGCAGGGTTTTGATAATCGGAATACCGCCCGCAACAGCGGCTTCAAACATAACGGTTACATTTTTTTCTTCGGCGGCGGCAAAAATTTCGTTACCGTATTCGGCTAATAATTTTTTATTTGCCGTAACCACATGTTTGCCATTTTCAATCGCTTTCAAAATTAAATCTTTGGCAATACCTGTGCCGCCAATCAATTCCACCACAATATCAATTTCAGGGTGCGAAACAACGGCAAATGCGTCATCTGTGAGTGTGGTTTCAGGCAAAAACATTTCGCGTGTATCTAAATCGCTGCGTTTATCCGCCGCCATAAACAGGCGAATTTGTCGTCCCGTGCGGCGTTCAATTTCGACGGCGTTTTTTTTCAAAACTTTCGCCGTACCACCGCCCACAGTGCCTAAACCTAAAATACCAACGTTGATGGGTTTCATACATGCTCCCTGAAAATTACTCTTGCGTTTGGTTAAAAGGGTTCATTCTATCTGAAAAAAGGAAAGTTGAGAATATGGGAATTGATTTCAACTTTAATATTTATCTTTGTTTGAAAGATAAAAATCGTAATTAAAACGAAATGTTGTAATGAAGAAACACAAAAACACACCAAGATTTTGCGAGAATTTACACATCATAACTTTTTTCAGATAAAGGAGATTAAGTTGGACTGATGTACTACTGATACAATCAGACTAAAATTGGTGTAATCACGCACAAAAAAATATCCAAGTAAATTCGTTCCTAACATAATATAAAATTTTACATAATACATATTATCGGAAATTCCTGAAACCGCTCCGACATTGTAAAGACATTCTTGTTCCGATTGTCTTTTTTAACGCATTAAAATACGCACTTTTTACCGTGTCATTCGGCTTGCGGTGCATTTCAATACTGGCAATAATTTCAATAACTTCAATCTGTAAAGCGTCCGCAATAATAATTTGAAATTGTAACGGCAATCGTAGCCGTCCGCTTTTATACTGGCTGATTGTGGCTCGGGATACCTGCCAAATTTGGGCAAGTCGATAATCAGAACGAATAAATTCTTGTTGCTTGTAATATTCTATCCATTCTCTTTGATTTCTCATCACTTTTTTAACCGCGTGCGTCCCTTGAATACGGTTATTTTAAACTGATGAGCCTCGTTTGATAAGGTTCGCAAATGCTAACTATTTTTTTGACTATTTTTTAGGCTGCCTGAAATTGTTTTACCCATTCTTTAATATTTTTCACTTTTTCGTCTAAACTATTTGATTGTACAGAAATTTTTAGGCGATTTTGTCCTGCTAATGATACGCGTCTGTCGCTTTGTAGTAAAGCGATGATTTTGACGGGGTCGGTTTCGTTTTTGTCGTGAAAGGACAAAATAATGGCGTTTTCATTGGCGTCTATTTGTTGAATGTGGTGTTTTTTGGCGAATAATCTTAAACGGTGTGTGGCAATTAAGGTTTTTATCGGATTGTTTTCCGTCTTTTCAGGTTGCCTGAAATGTTGTTCGGGCAAGCCAAATCTATCGACTAATTCTTCGTAAATGTCGTCTATGCCGTCTTCATTCTCACACGCTGCCAAGCGTTTGTATAGCACTAATCGCTCGTGTACATCAGGGCAATAGGTTTCAGGCAGCAAGGCGGGTGCGTCTAATTTAATTTCGGCAGATACATTCAACGGTGCGTCTAAATCGGGAATTTTGCCGTTTTTCAAATCTCGCACGGCTTGTTTGAGCATTTCGCCGTATAAAGTTAAGCCCACTTGCAAAATATCGCCTGACTGTCCTTCGCCCAAAATTTCGCCTGCTCCACGAATTTCCAAATCTTCCATCGCTAATTTGAAACCTGCTCCTAATTCATCGGCGGCGGCAACTGCGTCCAAGCGTTTTTGTGCATCGCGTGTAATGTATTCAGGCGTAAGCAAATAAGCGTAGGCTTGGTGATGAGAGCGCCCCACTCTACCACGCAACTGGTGCAGTTGTGCTATGCCAAATTTATCGGCTCGGTTAATGATAATGGTGTTCGCATTCGGTATGTCTATGCCTGTTTCGATAATGGTTGAACACACCAAAATATTGAATTGTTGTTGTAAGAAGTTTCGCATAACCCGCTCTAAATTGCCTGAACTCATTTGTCCGTGTGCAACCGCTATGCGTGCTTCGGGAATGAGATTTTGCAGGCGTTCGCGTGCATTTTCAATGGTATCCACTTCGTTATGTAAGAAAAATACTTGACCGCCGCGTTTGAGTTCTCGCAACACGGCTTCTTTAATGGTTGCACCCGATATGGGTTTGACAAAGGTTTTCACTGCCAAACGCCG
>JAFWRB010000218.1 GCA_017508845.1 Neisseriaceae bacterium
GATTTGGCGGGGCATTATCGCACTCAGCAGAATGTGCATTCGTTTTTTTCAGGCAGCCTGAAACTTCGCAATCGGATTATCAAACGCTTGGCACAAGATATTTTTTCTGAAAAAGAAATTTCGCTCATTGCCACAGGGGGTTTTGGGCGTGGGGAGATTTATCCTTTTTCTGATACCGATATTGCTCTTATTTTGCCTGATGATTATTCAGGCAGCCTGAAAAATCGGGCGGCGGAATTTGTGCAAGCCTTGTGGGACATCGGTTTATCGCCTGCACCCAAAATCGGCACGCTTGATGAGTTGTTGCATGCTGCCCAACACGATTTAACGGGCGACACGGCGTTAATGGAGTGTCGTTGGTTGTTTGGCAATCAAAACACGATGCAAAAATTGCAAAAACAGTTGATGTTACAACGCGATATTGTGGGTTTTATTGACGGCAAATTATCGGAATTAGAGCAGCGACACGCCAAATCGCAGGGTTCAGGCAGCCTATTAGAGCCGAATGTCAAAACTTGTCCAGGCGGTTTGCGGGATATTCATACGATGATTTGGTTAGCCAAAGTGCAGGGTTTGCCGTTTGATTTTGCGTCTTTGGTTGGACGCAAAATTCTCACGCGTGCAGAAGCCTTATTATTAGTCAAAAGTCATCAAACTTTGGCGAGTATGCGGATTGAATTGCATTTGGCTGCTCAAAAAAGCGAAGATAAATTATTGTTCGACTGGCAAAAGAAAATCGCCCAAACGCTTGATTTAACGGACGATTCTTTTTCTTTGAAAAGCGAAAAATTGATGAAATCGTTTTATCGTGCGGTAAAAACCGTGCGGCAATTAGACGGCATTATTTTGCCTATGTTAAAAGAACGCGTTTTTTCGCCGTATCCACGCCATTTTTCGATTATCAATGCACAGTATGAACAGCACGGCAGACTGATTGCGGTGCGTAATCCGCATTTATTTCGCAAGGACGATACGCAAATTTTTAATATCATTCGCCACATTCAGGATAATCCTGATATTGACGGCATAGACGCTCAAACCTTGCGTCTGTTTTGGAATGCGGCTCAAAAAATCGGACGGCGATTTCGCAAAAATCCTGCTAATCGTAGATTATTTATCGAATTTTTCAAAAATGGCAATCGCCTGACACAAATTTTGCGAATGCTGAATTTATACGGCATTTTGGGTAAATATTTGCCCGCTTTCGACCGCATTGTCGGCTTGTTGCAACACGATTTATTTCATATTTACCCTGTTGATGACCATATATTAACGGTTGTGCGTAATTTACGCCGTTTGGCAAAAGAAGAATACGCCCATGAGTTTCCTTTTGCGTCTGCCCTAATGCACAATTTCAAACGCAAGGATATTCTTTATTTGGCGGCGGTTTTTCACGATATAGCCAAAGGGCGTGGCGGCGACCACGATATTTTGGGTGCCAAAGACGCACGACAATTTGCGTTAGAGCATTTTTTAAATCAAGACGAGAGCGAACTTTTAGCATGGTTAGTTAAGCATCATTTATTGTTATCGCAAACCGCCCAAAAAGAAGACATAAGCAACCTGAAAACCATTGCTAAATTCTGTCAAGTAGTTGATAGTCCAGAAAAATTATCCGCATTGTATTTACTGACAGTTGCCGATGTTCGTGGCACCAATCCTGCCATTTGGAACTCGTGGAAAGCAGGTTTGTTTGATAATTTATTTCAGGCAGCCTTACAATATTTACAAGGCACAAAAAACAATCAAGTGGTTGTGGCAGGACGCAGACGACAAATTGCCATAAACGAACTTAACCTTTTGAATATCAAAGAAAAAGAACAAAAAAAACTGTTTCATTATTTGGGCGATGCCTATTTTGTGCGTCATCAAAAAGCCGATATTCGCTGGCATTTGCAGCATATTGCCCAACACCCACAAGACGCTTGTTTTGCTTTGCGTTTTTTGGAAAACAACACCCTACAAGTGTTTGTATATATGCCCAATGCCGAACGCTTGTTTGTGGGACTGTGTCAAATTTTCAGCCATTTTCGCTTGGATATTGTGCAAGCCCACGCTTATTTAACCGAGCATAATTTTATTTTAGACACCTTTGTTTTGTATCCGCCACCGATGATAGATGAAGACGAATTAGACGAAATTGAAGGCAGCCTGAAAGACGAATTGCAACAATTTTTAGCAAGCAGACAACCGAGTCATCATCTTCACGCCTCCAAAACCCTGCCCAACCGCCGAGCCAAACACCAACCGATTGCCACAACCGTTTCCATTGACGAGAGCGATGACGGACAATTTACCCTGTATGTCATCACCCACAACCGTCCCTATTTATTAGCCACAATCGCCGACACGCTGTACGGTTTGGGCATTCACATTCGGCACGCTCAAATCAACACTTTGGGCGAACGCGTGGAAGACAGTTTCCTAATCGAAGCCCCCAGTCTCACCGAAAGCAAAAACCGCACCTTGCTGAAAAATACACTGTTGCAACGAATAAGCGGATAGTTTCAGGCTGCCTGAAATCATTTTATAGTCGATAAACTGCAAAATTATAATGCCTTGATTTGTCTTGCCGTATTAGTTATACTGCCTGCGACAAACCGCCTTTTCTGCATTTGCAGTTGATTGACTATATCCAGAACGATTGCTCACAAATCCCTATCAAAAGCCTGTATTTATGCTACAATCGCACACTCAATCAGGCAGACAGCCACAAGCACAACGAAACACAGCGATACGCCGCACAAGTTTCATACGCCTTTGATAATGCAAAACAAAATACCCTTTTTACGCATTTTCAGGTAGCCTGAACGACTAATCGGTAATCATCGTTGTGATAAGGCTGCATTTTATGAGTGCAAGTATAAAAGTTATTGTTTCTACTATACTTTTTCTTCCATTATTTTCTTTTGCATCAAATAGCGATGCACATAACTTAGGGCTTTACTGGGGCATTCCTTTTGTCGTGGTTTTGTTGTCCATTGCATTAGGACCTTTGCTGTTTGCCAAAATTTGGCACAAGCACTTTGGCAAAATTGTTGGCGTTTGGACGCTGTGTTTTTTAAGCCCGTTTTACATATTTTTCGGCTTTCACGAAACACTGCATTTGGTTGCCCACGCTATTATTGAAGAATATATCCCCTTTATTTTGCTGTTAGTTGCCTTATACACCGTGTCAGGCGGCATTCTGATTTGGGGTAATATCAAAGGCACACCCAAAACAAACACGGCTTTATTAGCCATAGGCACAGCATTAGCATCTATTATGGGGACAACTGGTGCGGCAATGCTTTTGATTCGCCCCGTTTTGCGTGCTAATGAAAACCGCAAACATAAAGTGCATACCGTTATTTTCTTTATCTTTTTAGTTGCCAATATCGGCGGCGGCTTAACGCCTTTGGGTGACCCCCCGCTATTTTTAGGCTTCCTGAAAGGAGTTGATTTCCTTTGGACAGTTAAACATATGCTCTTGCCTGTGTTGATTAGTTCTATTGTTTTATTGACCATTTATTATCGATTAGACAGCCGCTATTTTAAGCAATCAGACGAATTGTTACCCGATGACGGTAAAAATAAACACAATAAAAATCAACCACTTAAAATTCACGGCAAAATCAATTTTATTTTCTTGGCGATGATTGTCGGTGCGGTGTTAATGTCGGGCATTTGGAAATCAGACGAAGCAATTGAAATTTTTGGCACCAAAATCGGTATGGTGCAACTGTTACGCGACACAATGTTAGTCATCATCACCGCCTTGTCGCTGTTTTTCACCAAAAAACCCGTGCGTGCAGGTAATGAATTTAACTGGGAACCGATGCTTGAAGTAGGCAAATTGTTTTTGGCGATTTTCATCACCATTACGCCTGTTTTGGGTATGCTTAAAATGGGCGAACACGGACATTTTGCACCGCTCATTCAAATGGTCAAAACCGCAGACGGCAGCCCCATTAACGCTATGTATTTTTGGATGACAGGTTCATTATCAGGCTTTTTGGACAACGCCCCCACTTATTTGGTATTTTTCAATATGGCAGGCGGACACCCAAGCGTATTGATGAACGAATTAGCCACAACACTGTTAGCCATTTCAATGGGTGCCGTATTTATGGGTGCTTTAACCTATATCGGCAACGCCCCTAACTTTATGGTGAAATCCATTGCCGAACAACGCAAAGTCAAAATGCCCACATTCTTCGGCTATATGGCGTGGTCATTTGGCATATTGGTACCGCTGTTTTTGCTGCATACGCTGATATTTTTTGTGTTTTAAGGACTTTCAGGCAGCCTGAAAAATTATATAATGTATCCTTTGAACAAACGATTTAGGAACATACAAAATGTATTCTTACAAATCTGACGCAACGCAATTTTTAAACGATTACTTGCAAAAGCACCCCGAAGAAGTGGAACAACGCATTCAAGGGCGTTTGCGTTTGTGGGATGTGGAACTCAATCCTGACGAACAAAAAGCCTTTGCCAAAGCCAATGCACCGCGTGGGGCGTATTTTTATCAAGTGGATTGATAAAACAATGAGTGCGGACGGGCTTTTGTTGCACCCTGCGGCTTTTCAATATTTCGCGGGGATTACAACACCTGAACCTGAAATTCTGCAAGAAATTCGCCAATATTCAACGCAACACCGTATGGCGGATATGGCGGCGGCACAAAGCACCACGGCTTTTTTGGTGTGGTTAGCCCAACTAACCTGCGTGCGGCATTATTTAGAAATTGGCGTTTTTACAGGATACAGCAGCACCGCAATCGCTATGACGCTGCCTGAAAACGGTCAGGTTGTGGCGTGTGATATAAGCGTAACCCACACCAATGCCGCTTATCATTTTTGGCACAAGGCAGGCGTAGAAAAGAAAATCGCTTTATATTTGCAGCCTGCATTGATTACATTAGAACAACTGATTGAACAGGGTTACGAAAATTTTTTCGATTTAGCCTTAATTGATGCCGATAAACTGCCGACAGAACACTATGTAGAAGCCTGTTTTTGTTTGGTGCGGCAAGGCGGTATGATTGCGATTGACAACATCACACTGTGTGGCAAAATTTTAAGCGAGAACAAAGACACACCTTCTCGCACAGTGATGAACGCATTAAATCACAAAATCGTGAATGACACGCGTTTTCACGCAATATCTTTACCGATTGGGGACGGTTTAACCTTACTGATTAAAAAATAAAAATGAAACGGCTCACTCTTTTTTCTTTAATTATTCTTTCAGGCAGCCTGTGTGCTTGTCGCACGCCTGCTCCTGTTGTTCTGCCCGAAACGCCGACACCCGCC
>JAFWRB010000219.1 GCA_017508845.1 Neisseriaceae bacterium
AAATACCCTTGTTATTGATTTGAAATTTTCTTTTTAACAAGTTCTAATTTTTTACAACCTGATTGACTACCTGCCTTACAACCTTTTTCATAATATTCTTTTGCTTTGGTTAAATTCTTTTCCACACCTTGACCTTGTTCATACATTTCAGCAACTGCATACAACGAACTGGCATGCCCTTGATTAGCCGCCTTTTCAAACCATTGAAAAGCAAGCGTATAATCTTTTTCCACACCCCAGCCATTGTTATAAGATATGCCTAAATTATGTTGTGCAGGTGCAAAATTTTGATTAGCAGATTTTTTAAACCATTCATTTGCTTGAATATAATCTTGCTGAACACCTTTTCCTTTGGCATACATATAACCTACATGATATTGAGAACGCATATCCCCTTGTTCTGCTGACTTTTTGTATAAATCAAACGCTTTTTTATAATCTTTTTCAACACCTAAACCTTGATAATAAAGCCGAGCTAATCCACTTTGTCCGTGATGATTACCTTGTTTTGCCGACTTTTCAAACCAATACAAGGCTTTTTGATAATCTTTTTCGCCATGTTCATCGTTTTGATACCACGCACCCAAACCTGCTTGCATTTTAGGATTACCATAATTCGCTGATATTTCAAGATATTTTTTTAATTTATCATATTCTTTGTTTTTATCTGCATCAACAATCGCATTATTACAACGCATTTGCCCCATTTTATGACCGCACGCCCATTCGTTGATTTTTTGTTCAGAACAAGCGGTTAAACCGCATACGGTGATACATAACAAAATAAATGTTGATTTTTTCATACTCTATCTTCTCTATAAAAATTAAATGGTTAAAATTCTTTCAGGCTGCCTGAAAGCGTTTTTGCAATGCCGTTATATCTTCACACACCACCCAAAAATTATTTTTAACTTCGCTTTCACTCGTTAAAAATAATTTTTGGAGATTGCCACGCCGTGCTTGTGGCACGGCTCGCAATGACGAATTCCCCGCACGGGAAGTGCTTTCAGGCTGCCTGAAACGCTGAACATAGTTAAAATATCACAAATCCACTTCCAAATTATCAATCAATCGCGGTTTGCCTAATTTTGCGGCGGCGAGAATAATGAGTTGTGTGTCATCGGGGCGGGCGTGGGATAGGTCGGCTCGGCGGCGGATTTCTACATAATCGGTTTGCCAGCCTTGATTGTTTAATGTTTCTGTCGCTTGAATTTCTAACACAGAAAAATCGCGTCTGCCGTTTTGCAATTCATTTTTCATATTGCATAAAACGGCAAAGAGTTGTGGGGCTTGTTGGCGTTCGTTATCTGTCAAATAGCCGTTGCGACTGGACAACGCCAAACCGTCTTCTGCCCTGCCTGTATCCACTGGAATAATGTTGATATTGACATTCAGTTCCGCAACCATTTGTTGTATCACCACTAATTGCTGAAAATCTTTTTTGCCAAAACACGCGATTTGCGGCTCGACTATATTAAATAATTTCAGCACAACCGTTGCCACGCCACGAAAGTGCCCTGGACGAAACTTGCCTTCTAACTCGTTTTGCAAAGCGGACGGCTCCACATTAAACGCTTGCACGGTGTTGGGATACAATTCTTTATCGCTCGGAGCAAACAGCACGGCAACGCCTGCTTGTTCTAACTTTTCTGCGTCCGCCTGCAAGGTGCGTGGATAAGCGGCAAAATCTTCGCCCTGCCCAAATTGCAAGGGATTAACGAATATGCTCACCACAACGGTTTCGGCGTGCTTTTTGGCTTCATTAACCAACGCCAAATGCCCTGCGTGCAAATTGCCCATAGTCGGCACAAACGCCACTTTCCCCACGCTTTTTCGCCAACTTCTTAATTCGTCAATGGTTTTGATGATTTGCATTTTTGGTATTCCTTATTTTATTTCAGGCTGCCTGAAAGTTTGTTACAACAAACCTATTCAATATTCTGCACTTGCTCTCGCATTTGTTCAATCAGCACTTTTAAGGCAACCGAAGTATTTGTGGATTCAATACTCACCGCTTTACTGCCCAAAGTATTGGCTTCGCGGTTGAGTTCCTGCATTAAAAAGTCCAAGCGTTTGCCGATACTTTTTTCGCCGTCTGTGGTGATAATCCGCCGCACTTCGTCTATGTGGGTTTTCAGCCGTGAAAATTCTTCATCAACATCGGCTTTTTGCATAAACAAGGCAAATTCTTGTGCCAAGCGGTCTTCGTTAATATTTTCTACCGCTTCTTTTAAGCGTAATTGAATTTTTTGATGATAATTTTCTAAAATAGCAGGAAAAATTTCTTCTAATTGTTTGATTTCTAACTGCATTTTATCCAAGCGTTGCAATAAGTGTTGTTGCAGTTTTTCACCTTCTCGCACTCGGTCGGCTTTAAATTGTTGTAAAGCGGTTTTCAGCAATTCTATAATAACCTGTTGTTGTTGTTCGTTATTTTGTTGTTTTTTATTATTGAATTGACTGTGAAAACGCAAAACATCAGCCACGCTTAAATTGGGCAAATGCGGATATTTTTGGGCGATTTCTTGACCCAAAGATACAATAGAATCAATGGTTTGCCAGTTTGGATTAAGTTGATTGTCCGTTGTCTGTGTTTCTTCAACAAACAAACGGCACTCAATTTTGCCGTGATGAATGACGGCGGCAATTTCGTTACGCAACACCATTTCCAAATGCCGCCACTCTTCGGGCAATTTGCACTGAATGTCCAAATAGCGATGATTGACGGATTTCAAATCCAAACGCACGGCATAATCGGCGGTTTCGTGCTGGGCGGCGGCAAAGCCTGTCATACTGCTAATCATTGTCTTGTCCTTTTTGATTTTCAGGCAGCCTGAAAGATTGAAAAGGTGATTATATCAGTGGTGTTCGCTTTGTGGGAGAGAATGAATGAGTGAGCGTTTAGGCTGCCTGAAAGCGATTTCGTTATTGCAAGCCGTGCATAAAGCACAGCGTGGCAATCTTCTAAAATAATTTTGAACAAGCCTGACAAAAGTCAAACGGGGCAGGCATTTGCTTACCTTACGCTTGCTGAAACAAAATATTAAAACCTGCGTAGAGTGGGCAATTTATTGCCCACACGGTTTTGTTTAGATTTTCAGGCAGCCTGAAAATCAATTCAATCATCACATTGTTATCAATAATCGCATTAACAATGATTTATAAAAATGTAATTCTTTATAAAATACAATCAAAACAATTTGTTAGGCTGCCTGAAAATTCATTAAAAAGCGTGGGCAACAAGTTGCCCACCCTACATTTGCTCATTTTTCGTCTCCATTAAATGACGGGGTTAATTGAAAAGGTTGTAAAACTTTATCCACAAAAATCCGTGTTTCTGTGTCAGTTTTCATTTCAGGACAATATTGAGCAAAAGCCCAAGGTTGCCTTTCGGTTACTGTTGAACCTTGTCCAGGTTCAAAAGCAAAAATCGTTTTTTCCGCCAATAATTCATTTGTTTGGCGGTCAATAATCTTAATCGTTGTTCCTGCCACCCAATGTTTGCGTAATTCAGGATCAACATTGTTTTCGTAAGTTACGACATAGCGTGCAGGATTAGCAGGATTTTTAATAACATTATCCCGTTCTTCATCAATACTTCCATGTCCTTTGTATTCTAAATATCTGCTAATGCTATTATCTTCTTGTAACACATCAACAAACTTATACCCTATTTTTATTGAACGACTGTCTTTTATTGCAGATTTATTCAAAAAACTACCAATATATGTGCCATTCACTGCTTCTCTTGCGGCAACAATAGCATCTTCAAACATAGGGTCATTTAAGTGCAATGCTGGACTTGTTCTTACTTTTAATAACATCACCCCATCAACATTACTCACAGTGCGATAAATTTTATCTCCTGCTTTTTTACATTGTTCATCAAATACTGCTTTTGCCGCTTCATACTTGGCTTGGGCTTCGTTATATTTCGCAATTTTCTTTTCTGTGGCTTGTTGTATTTCTCTTTTGTAGGGAAT
>JAFWRB010000220.1 GCA_017508845.1 Neisseriaceae bacterium
AACAAGTCAGGGCAAGTGGTGATTGCGTTAGAATATGACAATGCACAAAATTTTTGGCAAGGCAAAGCCCAAGTCGAAAAAGATTGCCAAAGTTTTCATATTGATAAACAAGGCAGACAAATTGATAGTCCGAAAAAAAGTTCTATTTGCTTGAATCCTGAAATTTCTGCAAGAGAAATGTCAGCGTGCTTTGCGACTAAAAATCCAGCAAATATAAAAGACGAAGATATACTTGAATGTCTTGAAAGATAAGCAATATTCAGACAGCCTGAAAACTCATCTAAAAAGGAAACACAAAAATGTTGCAATTTACCGTTTTACCTGTAACCCCTTTACGCCAAAATTCAACCTTAATTTGGGACGATGAAACGCTTGATGCGGTGCTGACCGATGTGGGCGGTGATGTGGATTATCTCTTGAACGAAGTCGCACAACGCAAGCTGAAATTAACCGCCGTGTGGCTCACACACGGGCATTTTGACCACATTGGCGGTGTGGCAGAGTTGTTGAAAAAACAATCGGTTAAAGTGTATGGCTGTCATCGTGAAGACGCTTATTTATTTGCTATGCTGCCTGAAATAGCAAGCCGTTATGGTATGCGTGCCGAACAATTTACGCCGACACAATTTTTAGATGAAAACGATACGGTAAGTGTAGGAAAATATACTTTTACAGTGTTGCATATTCCAGGTCATACGCCAGGTTCTGTGGTGTATTATTGTGCAGAAAGCAATCTGTTAATTGCAGGCGATGTGCTGTTTCGCGAATCAATCGGCAGAACCGATTTTCCGCGTGGCGACAGTGCGGCACTTCTGCACGGCATTACGCACAAATTGTTCAGGCTGCCTGAAAACACGCAAGTTATCACAGGACACGGGGCATTAACCACAATCGGACACGAAAAACAGCACAACCCTTTTTTTTTAGACACCACTTGGGTCAATCGATGTTAAAAGCCGTTTTATTCGATTTAGACGGCACACTTGCCGATACCGCCGTTGATTTATGTAAGGCACTGAATATAATATTAAAAAAGAGGGGCAAACCCTGCCAAACATTTGACGCATTTCGTCCGATTGCAGGAGATGGCGCAGGAGCATTTGTGCGACAAGGTTTTGGTATAGACGACACGCACCCTGATTTTGAAGATTTACGACAAGAATACTTAACGGCGTATGACGGCTGTTTTGATGACAATCCAAGAACTTTTGATAATATTGACCGTTTAATTCGCGTTTTGCACCAAAACAACATTTGCTGGGGCATTGTTACGAATAAATCCAAACGCTTTACCGACCGTTTGGTACCGAAATTCGGCTTTACTGTACCGCCTGCGGTTGTGGTAAGTGGCGATACCACAGCAAACGCCAAACCACACCCCGAACCCTTGCTGTATGCCGCTCAACAATTAGGAATAAACCCCAAAGAATGTGCTTATGTGGGCGACAGTTTAGGCGACATACAAGCCGCAAACGCTGCTGGAATGATAAGCATATTAGCAAACTGGGGCTATTCCATGAACGACACCGCCCGCCAAACCGCACACCACATAGCCCAAACGCCGTATGAAGTGTTGCAAAAATTAGGCTTTCAGGCTGCCTGAAAAAAATCCCGATGATTACTCATCGGGATTAACTTTATTTAATCATCATATTTTTTATATTTGCGGTGTTCAGGTTTTTTGTAATTATCCCGTTTTCTTTGTTCTTGGCGTTGGATTTGCCGTTCGTTTCTGCGAATTTGTTGTTCGTTTTGTCGTCGCATTTCGTTTTGGCGTTTGAGTTGTTGCTCGTTGCGTTTTAATTCGCGTTCTTGGCGTTTTAAGTGTTGCTCATTTTGTCGCCGCATTTCGTGTTGGCGTTTGAGTTGTTGTTCTCTTTGCCGCATTTCGTGTTGGCGTTTTGTGTCATATTCACGATGATAAGCGGGTTGGCGATGTGTGTGTGGCTGGGGCGTATGACGCACCACTGGTCGTGGGTGAGCCTTGCGGTATTCGTGAATATTATTCACACGAATAATTTGCACATTGTGCGGCGGACGATAATGCTGCGGCATACGGTGGTAATCTTGGTCATAATAATAACCGTCATGAATGCTGTATAAAAGCAGCGAAACCACACCCGCCGTTGTGGCTGCCGTTGCCGCCGTATTGACATATGGGTCGTCCGAAATCACACAAGCAGTTAATCCAGATAGCGAAACCGCACCAATCACTGTGGCAGTGATAAATTTTTTTACCGATGAAATCATTGTTGTCCCCTTAAAGGTTGCGTTGTCAAACTTATGGCTATTGTGCGGCTAAAAAGTTAAATGGCTATTAAAGGCGACTTAACCGTAGATTAAATGTATAGTCAATTCATACCAAAATCATACGGCGTTGTTTCTTCTTGCCGTATTTATTTATACTGTCTGCGAAGAAACGCCTTGTCTGCTTTTGGTCTGAATTGACTATCCAACAAGGTAACCTGAAAAAATCCTGATGAAAAATATCATCAGGATTGTGTGTTTAATAATGTCGTGGCTGCTGTGGCACAGGACGATTGGGATTATTGTTTCGCCAAATATGGTCAGGTGCTTGTCTTCTTGGTTGAGCCTGTGGCGGATTGCGTTTGGGCAAATTGTATTCTTGATGATGCGGAATGGGTTGTTTTTTAAACTCATCTTTGCGTGGCGGTACTGGACGCGGATTTTTACGGCGATATTCGTGAATATCATTCACGCGAATCACTTGCACATCGCGTGGCGGACGATAATTGCGTGGCATACGGTTATAATCTTGGTCGTAATAATAACCGTCATTCACCGCATACAACAGTAGCGATACCACAGTCGCCGCTGTTGCCGCAGTCGCTGCTGTATTGACATAGGGGTCATTAGAAACCACACAAGAGGTTAAGCCTGATAAGGATACCGCTCCAATCACACAAGCGGCAACGGTTTTTTTCAAAGAGAAACGCATTTTGTTATCCTTTCTCGCCTTTAAGGCTGCCTGAAAATAATGAGATTGCAGTATGTAAGTATAAACTGAATTGTTTCTTAAAAATATAGTCTATTCAGACCAAGAGCAGACAAGGCGGCGAAGTCGAAGACAGTATGACTAATACGGCAAGACGAGCCAACGCTGTATGATTTTGGTATGAATTGACTATATATATTTGTTTCAGGCAGCCTAAACAAGCAAAAAAGCATTAAAATAACCCCTTTTTGCAACGGAAATATTTACCATGCTCGATATTCAACTATTACGCAATGATTTAGCAACAGTACAACAACGCTTGAAAACGCGTGGTTTTGACTTGGATACGCAACAATTTACAGCGATTGAAACCGCCCGCCGTGAAAAGCAAACTGCGATGCAAGAATTGCAAGCGAAACGCAACGCCACTTCCAAGCAAATTGGTATTTTGAAAAAGCAGGGGCAAGATACCACGCAAATTATGGCGGAAGTGGCTCATTTGGGCGATGAATTAGCCAAATTAGAAAGAGAAAACAGCGAGTTACAAAATCAGTTAGATGATATTTTGCTCGCCATTCCCAATCTACCCCATTCATCTGTACCTGTGGGCATTGACGAAACCGAAAATGTAGAAGTTAGACGCGTGGGCGAGCCTAAATCGTATCACTTTGAAATTAAAGACCATATTGATTTAGGCAAACCCTTGGGCTTGGACACGGACGCAGGTGCGGCGTTATCTGGTGCCAGATTTACGGTAATGAAAGGGGCTGTGGCACGCTTACACCGTGCATTGGCTCAAATGATGTTAGATATGCACACGCTAAAACACGGCTATACCGAGCATTACACGCCCTATATTGTGAATCCTGAAATTTTGTATGGCACAGGACAGTTGCCGAAATTCGCCGAAGATATGTATCGTGTGGTATGTGGCGGCGAAGAAAACGATAGAGAACAATATTTAATTTCCACAGCGGAAATTACGCTGACGAATTCTGTTCGAGAAAAAGTGTTGAATATCAAGGAATTGCCGATTAAACTCACCGCTCATACGCCCTGCTTTCGTTCAGAAGCAGGCAGTTACGGCAAAGATGTGCGTGGTTTAATTCGTCAGCACCAGTTTGATAAAGTGGAAATGGTGCAAATTGTTGAACCTGAAAAATCATACGAAGTGTTAGAAGAAATGGTAGGACACGCTGAAAGCGTATTACAGGCTTTGGAATTGCCTTACCGTGTGATTACGCTTTGCACAGGCGATATGGGCTTTTCTGCCGCCAAAACTTACGATTTGGAAGTGTGGGTGCCAGCACAAAATATGTATCGTGAAATTTCCAGTTGTTCTAATTGCGAAGATTTCCAAGCCCGCCGAATGAAAGCCCGTTTCAAAGACGAAAACGGCAAAAACCGCCCTGTGCATACCTTAAACGGTTCGGGTGTTGCAGTGGGGCGTGCATTGGTTGCGGTATTGGAAAATCATCAACAACAAGACGGCAGCATTTATATCCCACAGGCTTTGCGTCCTTATTTGGGCGGAATGGAAGTGCTGAAATAAATTTCAGACTGCCTGAAACACTTGCAAAAGGAACATTCAATGAAAAAATGCTTATTTATGCTTGGACTATGTTCTGCCCTACCCGTTATGGCAAACGATTTTTGCAATAGCAGTGCTGGGCGT
>JAFWRB010000025.1 GCA_017508845.1 Neisseriaceae bacterium
AATACTCAATACCCTATCTTTAACCGCATCACATGCTGTTAAAGAAATGGATAAAATAACAGTAAATACAGACAATAAGCGTTTCATTATTTTTATTTCTTAAATTTTTGAATAGGGTAAATTATAAAACATAATTTCAGGCTGTCTGAAATGGTTTTCGCTAACGGCTAATTGTCGGCTGTACGGCACGGCTCGCAATGACGAGATAGGCAGCGAGCGTAGTTTTAATTTCGGTTTTCAGGTTGCCTGAAAACGATTTAACACTCCGTGTTCTCCGTGTCTCCGTGAGAGATTAAATAATTTTGTCTCATTAAAAAATAAAGTTTTAATCTCTCACGGAGAACGCGGAGAACACGGAGTTTTTGATTTAGTTTCAGGCTGCCTGAAATGTTTTTGCATTGTGTAATGAATGATACAATTTCACTTTTTCCATTTTCAGGCAGCCTGAACGCGTTTGATTGATATGAATAAACCGCCATTTTCTTTTAATCTTGACCAAGTTCTTTGCAAAGACCGTTTTTTCTTGCAAAAGGCGTTCAGGCAGCCTGAAAAGTTTGGCGGTTTGTCTAAAATTCAAACAAAATATCATCAATCGCACAATCAATATTTACAACGCAAAAACGCTTTGCCCAAACCGCAATTTAATCAGGATTTGCCTGTATATCCTGCGGTTGATGAAATTAAAAATGCCATACAAAACAATCAAGTGGTGATTGTTTGTGGTGAAACGGGTTCGGGAAAAACCACGCAGTTACCGCAGATTTGTTTGGCGTTAGGGCGTGGGGCGGCGGGTTTAATCGGGCATACGCAGCCACGCCGTTTGGCAGCAATGTCGGTTGCACATCGAATTGCTGATGAATTAAATGAGACAATGGGCGACAAAATAGCTTGTAAAATGCGTTTTACCGACAACACCACGCCGCACACTTTGATTAAACTGATGACGGACGGCATTTTGTTGGCAGAAACGCAAAGAGACCGTTTTTTAACCGCTTACGACACGATTATTATTGACGAAGCCCACGAACGCTCGCTGAATATTGACTTTTTATTAGGCTACCTGAAAAATCTTTTGCCACGCCGTCCTGATTTAAAAATCATCATTACTTCTGCCACGATTGACGCTGCTCGCTTTTCGCAACACTTTGATAATGCTCCTGTTTTGGAAGTTTCGGGTAGAACTTTTCCTGTGGAAATTCGCTATCGCCCCATCAATCAGGACGATGATGAAGTGGAAGTCGAAATGCCCGAAGCGATTGCGAATGCGATTGATGAATTGCCAACTTCTGGCGATATTTTGGTGTTTTTGCCAGGTGAGCGGGAAATTCGTGAAACGGCGGATTTTTTACGCAAATTGCACGCAAATGACGAGATTTTGCCGTTATTTGCACGATTATCAAACACGGAACAGCAGAAAATTTTTCGCCCAAATGGTGAAAATAGACGCATTATTTTGGCGACAAATGTAGCCGAAACTTCGCTGACTGTCCCAAATATTCATTTTGTAATTGATACGGGTCTTGCTCGCATTAAACGCTATTCTCCACGCACAAAGGTTGAGCAGTTGCAAATTGAAAAAATTTCGCAAGCGGCGGCGAAACAGCGAGCAGGGCGGTGCGGTCGCATTGCGGCAGGCGTGTGTATTCGTTTGTATAGCGAAGACGATTTTAGAGGGCGAGATGAATATACGCTGCCTGAAATTTTGCGGTCGAATTTAGCGTCTGTGCTGTTGCGTATGGCTGCATTAAAATTAGGAGATATTGACGCTTTTCCGTTTATTGAAAAGCCTGATAATCGCTATATCAATGACGGTTATCAACTGTTGCAGGAATTAGGGGCGATGGACGATAAACGGCAAATGACGGCAATCGGCAAGAATATGGCGAAGTTGCCGATTGACCCAAAAATCGCACGAATGCTGCTTGCGGCGATAAAACACCATTCTTTGGCGGAAGTTTTGGTGATTGTGGCGGCTTTGTCCATTCCAGACCCACGCGAACGCCCTGCCGATTGTAAAGACTTGGCAGATAAGGCACGCGAACGCTTCTATGACAAAAATTCGGACTTTTTGGTGTATTTGAATATTTGGGATTCTTTTCAAAAACAAAGGGATAATGGCGACAGCAATCGGCAGTTATTAGCATGGTGTCGGCAGTATTTTTTGTCGTATTTAAGAATGCGAGAGTGGCGAGATTTGCACAAACAATTAGTGCAAACGGTTGTTGAATTGAATTTAGCCAAAGAAGAAGATTGTTTCAGGCAGCCTGAAAGTGTTGTTCAAAGGCTCCCTGAAAAAATTGATAATAATCGGCAAGACGCTGATTTATCGGCACAATTCAAACAAAAGGCGTTAGATAAAAAACAACGCCGACAAATCAACAAGGGACGCAAACAAGCGTCATATGAAGCGATACACAGGGCGTTACTCACGGGTTTAACGGCGAATATCGGCTTAAAATCGCCTGATAACAACGATTATTTATCGGTGCGTGGCACGCATTTTTATATTTTTCCTGCGTCGTGTTTGTTCAAAAGCAATGCCAAATGGGTGATTTCGTCAGAATTAACAGAAACTTCAAGGATTTACGCACGAGATAACGCCAAAATTGAACCCGAATGGGTGGAACAAGAAATGTCGCATTTGGTGCGATACCATTATTTTGAACCGCACTGGGAGCGAAAAAGGGGCGAAGTCATCGCCCAAGAGCGGGTTACGCTGTTTGGTTTAACGCTTTTGCCACGTCGTCCTGTGTCTTACGGCAAAATTGACCCTATTCATGCCCGCGAAATTTTTATCCGTGAAGCATTAGCCTGCCAAGAATGCGATATTCAGGCAGCCTTTTTCCGCCACAATCGCCGTGTATTGCAGGAAATTGAAGCCATCGAACACAAAACCCGCAAAACCGATATAAGCACAGACGAAGAAAGCCTGTTTGCGTTTTATGATGAAAGAATACCGCAAGAGTATGTGCCACAAACCTTTTCAGGCAGCCTGAAAGGTCAATCAACAACACAAAAAACCATTCCCATTGTTGATATTCAATCCTTTGAAATTTGGCGAAATCAAGCCGAACAGGAAAATCCTAACCTCTTGTTTTTAGACAAAGAAACGCTACTCAAAAACGCTGAAAAACAACACATTGACACGCAATTTCCAGAATATCTAACAAGCCCAGACGGCAAGTTTAAACTTTCGTATCGTTTCGAGCCGAATCACCCTATGGACGGTGCCACGATAGACATTCCGCTGTCGGTGTTAAATTGCATCAACGCAAACCGTTTGGAATGGCTTGTGGCAGGTATGATTCGTGAAAAACTCACGCTTTTGATTAAGGCTCTGCCCAAGCAAATTCGCCGCTTGTGCGTGCCTGTGCCGCAATTTATTACCGAATTTTTATCACAACATATTGACTATTCAGAAAAAATTATTCCACAATTAGCCAAATTTATCGCCAAAACCGCAGGCGATATGCGGCTTTTAGACGAAATCAATATAGACGCGTGGCAGGCGTTCAGGCTGCCTCTTTACTGTTATTTCAATATCAAAGTGATTGATGATGGCGGACAGGAACTTGCCATAGGGCGAGATATAAATCAATTAAAACAACAACTTGGCAATGCAGCAACCGCCGCTTTTCGTGATAGTTCCAACGAATTTGAACAAGATAATTTAAGCACTTGGACAATAGGTAGGCTGCCTGAAAACATTAAATTTGCACGCGGAAAACGGCAGTTAGTGGGCTATCCTGCGTTGAAATTAGACAAAGACGGCAAAATCGGCTTGCGACTATTCGACACACCCGAATTAGCCGAACACGAACACCGTCAAGGCGTGATTGCCCTGATGAAATTGCAAATGAAAGAACAAATCAAAGATTTGCAAAAAGGCATTCACGATTTTACAAAAATCGCCTTAATATTCAAACATATACCAAGCGATTGTTTGAAAGAACAAATCACAAATGCCGTGTGCGATAGAGCCTTTATCGGCGAAGATGACCTGCCGAAAGATGAAAAAGCGTTCAAAGAACAAATTAAAAAAGCCAGAAGTCGAATCGGAGTGGTAAAAGTGGCGATAAATGAGCATTTACTTGCCACAGCAGGTGCATACGCCGAATTACAAAGCAAAATATCCAACGGCAAACACCCCTTGTGCGGTGTGTTAAAAACACAATGCCAAACCCTGTTAGGGGCGGATTTCATCACCCAAACGCCATACGAACAGTGGGTGCGAATGCCGATTTATATCAAGGCAATGAGTGCGAGAATGGATAAATACGGCAACAATCCCGCACGCGATGCCGCACGAGAAGCCGATATTCAAGCATTAGAACAACAGTGGCAAGAAAAAATCAATCAGTTGCACAAAAATAATCAAACCATTTCAGGCAGCCTGAAAGCATTTTTCTGGAAAATCCAAGAGTTAAGAGTATCGCTATTTGCACAGGAACTCAAAACACCGTATCCCGTGTCCTTAAAACGCTTGAATAAAGAATTCGACGAGATGAATAGAATAGGGTGATTTAAGGCTGCCTGAAAGCACTTCCCGTGCGGGGAATTCGTCATTACGAGCCTTGCTTTTGCTCGGCATACGCAATCTCCTGACTATGAAAAACGGCAATGCAAAATAGTTTCAGGCAGCCTGAAACAAAATAAAACACTCGTCCATATTCCCATTTATAATACCCCCTTTGAATTTTGAAACACGAGAAACGAAATGAAAACCGCATTTTTCTTTCCAGGACAAGGTTCGCAAAGTTTGCAGATGATGGCAGGTTTTGCGGGTGAATCCATTGTCAAACAAACCTTTGACGAAGCGTCTGACGCTTTAAATCAAGATTTATGGGCGATGATTCATGCTGAATCCGCCGATTTAATTAACCAAACCGAAAACACCCAGCCGATTATGCTTGCCGCAGGTTTTGCTGTGTGGCGAGTGTATCAGGCTCGTGGCGGTAAAACGCCGTCTGTTTTGGCAGGGCATAGTTTGGGCGAATATACTGCTTTAACTGTTGCAAATAGCCTAAATTTTGCGGACGCAGTGAAATTAGTACGCCAAAGAGCAACGCTAATGCAAACCGCCGTGCCACAAGGCAAAGGAGCAATGGCGGCTGTGTTAGGCTTGGAAGATAATGTTGTTGTGGCTTTGTGTGAAGAAGCAGGGCAAGGCGAAGTGGTTGAAGCGGTGAATTTTAATTCAGTTGGACAAGTGGTGATTGCGGGCGACACCGCCGCAGTTGAGCGAGCAATGACGCTTGCCAAAGAAAAAGGTGCAAAACGAGCCTTGCTGTTACCTGTGTCTGTGCCGTCGCATTGTGCTTTGATGAAACCTGCGGCAGAAAAATTAGTAGAAGCCTTTGCAGAAGTGCCTTTCAGGCTGCCTGAAATTTCGGTTATTCACAACGCCGATGTGTGTGCTTACAACGATTTAGATAAAATCAAAGACGCTTTGGCTCGCCAGTTATATTCCCCTGTGCGTTGGACAGAAACCGTTCGCAAAGTGGTTGCGGACGGCATAACACAATCCGCAGAATGTGCACCTGGTAAAGTTCTGGCAGGTTTGGTAAAACGCACCGATAAAAATCTACCCTGTGCGGCATTAACCGATATTGCGGTTGTGGAAAGTTTGATTGCAAGTCAAGCGTCATAAACTTTTCAGGCAGCCTGAAAGCAAAAAAAACCGCCATTTCGGCGGTTTTTTGTTAGAACGCTTATTCAAACGCTTCAATAAACGCCAAAATTTCATCAAAGGCTGCCTGAAACTGTTGTAAGCCTTTGATTTGTAAGTCGTTTGCTATTGCAGACAAATCGGCGTATTGAGCCACTTCTGTTAAAATTTGTTGTGCGTTATCTGTATTCATCAACTCTGCCTTGCCGTGTTCCAAAAAGGCGTTCATTGCCTTTTCAGGCAGCGTATTGACGGTGTTTTTGCCAATTAAGTTGTCGATATACAGCGTATCTGAATAAGCGGGGTTTTTTGTGGCGGTTGATGCCCATAATAGCGTAAATAATGGGCAATCTTCGCGATATTGTGGGCGGATTTTAACAGGTTCGTCATCACAATGGCAGTTATCGCACTCATCGCAATTGCCACAACATTCGTGTTTCTCATCGTGGTGATGATGATGAGAACCGCAACATTCGTGTTTCTCATCGTGATGATGATGATGACCCCCACAGCCACAGCCGCCACAGCATACATCTTCTTCGTCTTCGTGATTATCGGCGTTTTGCCACGCTTCAATCAATGCGGCAGGCGGGGTGTGGTCTTTCATTTCGTCATACAAGGCTTGTGCCATAGCCACAGCGGTTTTGCCTTGTAAGTGGGTGGGCAATTTGTCGTCAATTGCCGTGTCTATGCGAGATAAAAACACGCTGGCAACAATGCGTCCGTTAGCAGGCGGATTGCCTTTGTAAAAGGCTTGTTCAATTTTTTTCACGGTTTCACCGTCAAAAATCAGTGTGGTGTTGATATTGCATTCGCACGATAGGCGTTCTACTGCCTTAATGCCAGCCGCTGTGGCGGGGATTTTAATCATCACATTCGGGCGGTTGATTTTTTGCAGCAAACGCCGTGCTTCAAATACTGTGCCGTCTGTATCGTTTGCCAAAGCGGGATTCACTTCAATGCTCACAAAACCTGCATTGCCGTTACTGTATTGATATTCCGTTAAAAATATATCGCAGGCAGCCTGAACATCGGCACACGCCATAGTTTCGTAAATTTCTTGGGCGGTTTTGCCGTCGGCTTTGAGCGTTCGCATTTGTTGTTGATACAGTTCATCATTTTTAATGGCGGACAGAAAAATCGCAGGGTTTGTGGTAACCCCCGATACGCCTTGACGAATTTTTTCGTTTAACTCGCCTTTGATAATCATTGAACGAGATAGGCTGTCTAACCAAATTTGCTGCCCCAAAAGGCGTGCTTGTTGAATGTTGTTCATTGTTTTTTCCTTGTTTATCAAATAGTTTCAGGCTGCCTGAAAACAAGGTTTATTTGCACAAAGTGCAAATCATTGATTTACAAAGTAAATCAATGGATTACGAAGCAATCAAACCGCAGTTTCTGCGAGCCTATGGCGTAAGCTAAAACAGTTTCTTCACAATCAAATAATTTTTAATCCTTTGATTTGTTTAATTTTTTCAGGTAGCGTTGCCACATCAAAGTCGTTTGGCAAACTCAATTCTTGTAAATTTTCAAATTGCCCCACTTTTTCTAATATGGTCATTATATTTTGACAATCATTTAAGCCTAATGACAATAAATTCGTTAATTGTCCAATACTTTCAGGTAAAACAGTAAGTTGCAGGCACTCATACAAATTTAATTCTGTTAAATTTGTTAAATTGCTTATATCTTTTGGCAATGCGGATAAATTATGACAATATCCCAAATCCAAAAGTTCTAAATTTTTTAATTGTGTAACGCAATTTGGAATACACACTAAATCATCACACAACATTAAATTCAAAGTGCGTAATTTTTTTAATTGCCCAATGCTTTCAGGCAGCGTAACGAGTTCTAATTGATATAGGGTGAGATATTCTAAATTTTCTAACTCACCTATTGTATCAGGCAATTCGCTAATACAACTGTTTTCTATGCTCAATTCTTGTAAATTTTTTAATTGTCCGATTGTTTCAGGCAGCGTAATAAAATCGACAAATTCCATATCTAATGATATTAAATTTTCCAATTTACCAATATTATCAGGTAAATGGGTTAAATTTTGAATAAAAGCAAAAGATAAATATTCTAAATTTTTTAATATATCTATATTATCAGGCAATACAGAAGTGTGTTCTATATTTAATGAAGTTAAATGTTCTAATTGCCCAATACTATCAGGTAAATGAGTGATATTTTCGCAAGAACTTAAACTTAAATATTCTAAATTTTTTATTTTGGCAATACTTTCAGGCAATGCCGAAATATTCTCGCATTCTAATTCGGTGAGATGACAAGATAAACGATTGTCTATCTCTTCATCGCTTAAATTTTGTAATTCAGGAATAATTTTTTTCCATTCCAAAATTTCATCAGTCGAAAAGTTCATTTTAATGCTCCTGTTATGTCATTAAGGCTGCCTGAAAGAGTTTTTCGTTGTATTTGCAAACGCTACCCTAAAAATCCTTGCGGATTTTTAGGGGATTGCTTCGCTTGTCGCTTGCAATGACGATTTTCCTGCACGGAAAGTGCTTTCCTGCACGGGAAGTGCTTTTATGCTGCCTGAAAAAGTTGCGTAACCTTATCTAATGCCACTTTTTCTGCCGTATCTATCCCCCGTTTTTGGTATTCAACCACGCCGTCTTTTAAGCCCCTATCGCCCACGACGATGCGGTGTGGAATGCCCAATAATTCGGAATCTGCCAAAAGCACGCCTGCTCGTTCATCTCTGTCGTCTAATAAAACTTCCACGCCTAACGCTAACAAATCAGCGTATAACTTATCGGCGGCGGCTTTAACAGTTTCGGATTTGTGGTAATTCATCGGCACAATCACCGCTGTAAATGGTGCCATAGCGTTTGTCCAGATAATGCCTTTATCGTCATTGTTTTGTTCAATGGCGGCGGCAACAATGCGTGTAATGCCAATGCCATAGCAGCCCATTTCCACTGTGGTTAATTGTCCGTCTTTATCGGACACGGCAACATTCATCGCTTGCGAATATTTTTGTCGCAACTGAAAAATGTGTCCCACTTCAATGCCACGCACTAATTTCAGGCTGCCTTTGCCGTCAGGGGACGCGTCATTTTCCACTACATTTCGCATATCCACAAATTCAGGCTCAACGCAATCGCGTCCGAAATTAAAGCCTGTGTAGTGATAGCCGTTGTCGTTTGCTCCTGTAACCCAGTCGGCGGCTTTTTCGACTGCATAATCGGCATAAATTTTACCTGTAAAGCCTACTGCTCCTAACGAGCCGCCGTCCGCACCAAACGCTTGGCGGATTTCGTCTGCTCCTGCAAAGGTTAAGGGCGATTTTACGCCGTTTAATTTTTCTGCTTTTACTTCATTTAATTCGTGGTCTCCACGCAAGAGCAATAACACAGGTTTGCCGTCTTCGCCTTGCAGAACAACCGATTTCAGCTTTTTTTCAATCGGCACATTTAAAAACGCCACAAGTTCATCAATGGTTTTCACATTTGGTGTGGCAATTTTTTGTAAATCTTGGGCGGGCGTGGCTCGTTCGCCTGTTAAAGGCAGAGTTTCGGCTAATTCAATATTAGCGGCGTAGTTTGAAGTTTCGCAATAAGCGATGACATCTTCGCCCGATTCAGCCAAAACCTGAAATTCGTGCGAGCCCGTGCCGCCGATACTGCCCGTATCCGCTGCCACAGGGCGAAATTTTAAGCCTAATCGTTCAAAAATGCGGCAATATGCGTCATACATTTTTTGATAAGTTTCTTGCAAAGACGGCAAATCCAAATGGAAAGAATAAGCGTCTTTCATCACAAACTCACGCGACCGCATTACGCCAAAGCGTGGGCGAATTTCATCACGAAACTTGGTTTGAATTTGATAAAAGTTAATCGGCAACTGGCGATAACTTTTAATTTCATTGCGCGCAATTTCGGCAATAATTTCTTCGTGTGTGGGACCCAAACAAAAATCGCGGTTATGGCGGTCTTGCAAACGCAGCAACTCCTTGCCATAAAACTCCCAACGCCCCGACTCTTGCCACAATTCCGCAGGCTGCACCATCGGCATTAAAAGTTCAATCGCACCAGCACGGTTCATTTCTTCGCGTACGATATTTTCCACTTTACGCACCACACGCAAGCCCATAGGCAGCCAAGAATATAAGCCAGACGAGATACGGCGAATAAGCCCTGCACGCAGCATTAAACGATGACTGGCCAACTCCGCTTCCGCAGGGGCTTCTTTTAGGGTAGAAATAAAAAAACAAGATGCTTTCATTTTGAAAATCGTTTGTAAAAATAAAACTGCTTATTCTACTCTTTTTAAGTACATTTCGCTTGTTTGCGTGTGTTTTCAGGCTGCCTGAAAAAGCGTAGAATACAATCTTTTAAATCATCAACACAAGGAAAGTAAAAAATGTTAAAAATCAGTACACTATTTGACGGCGGCAGTATTGAAGTGGTGTCGGTTAAGAATCCGCAGAATATTCAAGTGCGTTTGCGACAAGACAATGCGGCGGATTTTCGTCAGTGGTTTTATTTTCGCTTGCAAGGTGCGGCGTATTTGCCTTGTGTGATTGATTTTGGCGATGTGAGCGACACGGCCTACCCTGCTGGCTGGGAAGATTATCAGGCGGTTGCGTCATATGACCGCAAAAATTGGTTTCGTGTGCCGACTTCATTTGAAAATAATTGCCTTAAAATTCATCACACACCTTTGGCAAACAGCGTTTATTACGCTTATTTTGAGCCGTATTCGTATGAACAGCACTTAAATTTATTGGGTGAAGTGCAAAGCAGTGGTTTGTGTCAGATTGAAGATTTGGGACAAACGATTGACGGTCGTGATTTGAATTTGCTCACCATTGGCAATCAAATGCAGAGTGATATAAAAATTTGGCTGATTGCACGCCAGCACCCAGGTGAAACGATGGCAGAATGGTTAGCCGAAGGTTTTTTAATGCGGCTATTGGATTTTCAGGATTCGCTTTCTCGTTCGCTATTGGATATGGCAACGGTGTTTGTGGTGCCGAATATGAATCCAGACGGTTCATATCGAGGCAATTTACGCACGAATGCGGCAGGGGCAAATTTGAATCGTGAATGGTTAAACCCCACTATGGAAAAAAGTCCAGAAGTGTTTTTGGTGCGAGAAAAAATGCTTGCCACAGGCGTGGATATATTTTTGGATATTCACGGCGATGAGAGTATTCCTTATGTGTTTGTGTCGGGCACAGAAGGCGTGCCGAATTATTCACCTGCAATTGCCGAATTGGAAAATGTGTTCAAAACAAGTTTTCAGGCAGCCTGTCCTGATTTTCAAGATGAATTTGGCTATTCAAAAGCGGCAATTGGCAAGGCGGATTTATCTTGGGCAAGCAATTTTGTTGGCAATCAATTTGGCTGTTTGTCTTTCACTTTGGAAATGCCGTTCAAAGACAATTTTAACTATCCCGATGATGATTATGGCTGGAATGGGCAACGGTCTTTGAGAATGGGTGAATGTTTGCTTAATCCTTTGTTTGAAGTGTGTCGGAAGTTGAAAAATAGTGAGTAGTGAGCAGTTGTTTCGTTCTGTCTTGTCAGACAGAACGAATTTTTTAGATAATGTTTCGATTTTGCTTTTTAAGCAGTCTGAAACAGAAAACGTTCTTTTTCACGCCATAAACCGTCTGGGTTTTGGGTAACAAGGGCGATGTGTGTGTTTTTTTGTGGTAGTGAAAATGCGTCTATTTTTTCACGCAGGGCAGGAGCAATGTGTTCGTTGATATTCAGCGTAATCCAGCATTCGTTTGTAGTTGTTTCAGGCAGCCTGTTGATAACAGGACACAACCACGCCGTAGGAGAAAAAGCGGATAACTTGCTGTTTTCTTTCACATATACCAAACCACGAGTGAGCGTTTTATTTTTCAGGCAGCCTGAAAAATGGTTTTGCGTGTAATAATCAAAAGAAAAATGGATTTCTTTTTGCTGTAATTGTTTGCCATTAGGCGAATGATTTAACCAAAAATGCCATAATTGTTCGGCATAATTTTTTATATCGTGTGTGGTTTGTAAATGGTTTAATAATAATTGCGGATTTTTATCTAATTGTTTTAAAAAACGAAAGCCATTTTCGCCTAATAATTCTTTTACCGAAATTTCGTTTTCATAAATAATGGGAGCAGGGGCAGTTAATAGCGTGGCTAATGCCCGAACTTGTGGATTATATAGATACCAAAAAAGTGCATCTTGTGCGTAATTCATTCTAATCACCGTTTATTTTCAAAATAATACTGCGTTGGCTCGTCTTGCCGTATTATTTTATACTGTCTGCGACTTGCCGTCTTGTCTTATTGTGAAAATAAACGGCGATTTATTGTACTTTATTGGTAAAAACGCTGTATAAAATACCAAACATTCCTAATAATAACATGAGTATTGCATATAAAATCCACGATAGCCAAGGTTCTATATTTTTCAGGCTGCCTGAACAAAATAAAATCAATATTAAATACCAAATAATGGTGAGTATAAAGACAAAATTTCCATATATTTTATTTTTGCATGTAATAAACACCGCCCATAATGGCGATAATATTAAAAAACCTGCTAATAATTGAGCGGGGCGGCTATTAAATTTTTGCAAAAATAAAGACATAATATTGCCGATTTGTGCGGTGTGATTGAGCGTGATTTCTTGATACAACAACACACCGCCAAACGCCACAATATGAGCAATAAGCGTGAGCCAAATTTTGAATTTTGTGATATTCATTGCTTTTAGGCTGCCTGAAAAAATTACGCCGTCAATTCATCTGCCAAGCGTTGTGCTGCTTGAAAGTCGATTGAGCCTTCGTAAATCGCACGCCCTGTAATTGCTCCTTCAATGCCGCTATCTGCCACGCTACACAAGGCACGAATATCGTCTAAATTGGTCAAACCGCCTGACGCAATCACGGGAATAGTTAAAGCGTTTGCTAATTTGGCGGTTTCGTCAATGTTAATGCCGCTCATCATGCCATCGCGGGCAATGTCGGTGTAAATAATGGACGACACGCCCACATCTTCAAATTGTTTGCCTAAATCAACAGCAGAAATATCGCTCACTTCTGCCCAGCCGTCTGTGGCAACTTGTCCGTTTTTCGCGTCAATGCCGACAATAATGTGGTTTGGAAATTCCTTGCAAGCTTCTTTTAAAAATTCAGGATTTTTCACCGCCGCCGTGCCGATAATCACATAACGCAAGCAGATTTTAATATATTTTTCAATGGTTTGAATATCACGAATGCCGCCGCCTAATTCCACAGGAATGTGCTTGGCAACACTTGACAAAATGCTTTCAATCGCCGCAAAATTTTGCGGTTTGCCTGCGAACGCACCGTCTAAATCCACTAAATGCAAACGCCTTGCGCCTTGATGCAACCAGTGTTCCGCCATTTGTTGCGGATTGTCCGAAAACACCGTAGTTTCGTTCATTAAACCTTGTTTCAAACGCACGCATTGTCCGTTTTTTAAATCAATCGCAGGAATCAGTAACATAAAAATATGCTCCAAAAATATTTCAGGCTGCCTGAAAAGTGTAAAACGGTGTATTTTACAGGTTTTTAAATGTTTCAGGCAGCCTGAAATCATTTTGTATTGCGTTCGTTTTTAGGATAGGCTACCTGAAAAAATTGTCTAACGACAATTTTTTTCAGAGATTGCTTCGTCAGCCTACGGCTTTCTCGCGATGACAAGTGGGGGCAGCCTGAAACATTGCATTAAAATTTGCTCAATCATATATGATTGAGTACAGGTTTTGACAAACCTGTACTCATAAACAACACTACTGACCAAACCATAGAAAGGATTTTGTCAATGAAACAATTTGTTGCGTTATTTTTGTGTGTTTCTTTTCTTGTCGCTTGCAGTGGCGGTGAGCGTTTAACAGAAGATGATATTTACAAAGAATACGATTTCAACGCTAATTTAACGGCGGAACAAAAAGCGATTGCAGACGAACTCGTGCAAGCCGATAAAGTTAATAGGGATTGTGTGGCAAATAATATGAGCAAAGTCGTGGGCGGTGATATGACCGTGTGTAAAACAGAAGCAGATAATTACATGCAAATACACAAAAAAGCCTGCGAAGCAGGCGTATTGCCGTCTGATTGCAAAATGGAATATCAGGAATAAATTTTCAGGTAGCCTGAAAGTGTTTTGTATTGCGTTCGTTTTTGATGATAGGCTACCCTGAAAGCATTTTTAAATTCGCCTTGTCAGGCTTATTTAAAAATGCTTTCAGGAAATTGCCACGCCGTGCTTTATGCACGGCTCGCAATGACGAATACGACTGCCTAAAATGGCTTGATTAAAGCAAAGGCAACCTGAAAACCGTTCAGGTTGCCTTTTTTTGTTATAATTCTACGCGTTACGATTTTTCAGGCAGCCTGAAAATAAATAAAACAACGCCGTAGGTTGGGTTGCCAACCCACAACAACGCCAAAGGCATTGCCTAATACAGTTTCAGAACCTTTTCAGGTAGCCTGAAATAAACTACTGTCATTGCGAGCCGTGTGATTGCACGGCGTGGCAATCTCCATAGTCGGAGAACGGATTTAAGGTTTTCAGGCAACCTGAAAATTTGAATAAACTCAATAAAAGCAAATAACATATAATTTAATCGGAAAAGCGATATGAATAACTTAATAAATAAATTAAAATCTTGGTTAAAGCAACACCCATTTTTGAGTATTGTAATTTTTATTTTAGTTTTTAGTAAAATAATTTTACTATATCAAAGTCTTACTGGCTTTCGTAAGTCATTTTATATTACACTCAACCCGTCTGGCTTTTTTGTGCATTTACTCCTTTTATTACCGATAGGCATGGCTATTTTGACTGTGCTGGCAGTAGTAAGTTATTATTTTCAATCAAGAAATAAAACACAAGCACAAAAAGAAGCAGAAATAGAAGCCGCAAAAGCATCTTCCGCAGGTACTGTTTTTATTTGGATAGCTATTCTTTTCTTGGGTATGTTTGAATTAGAAGAATTGTATTGTAAAAAACTTGATTTTGTTTATCACCGTACCCCTTTTGTTACTACAAAAACAAGTATTGTAGATTATCAAATATCTCTATATCGAAACAAAAGAAGGAATGCATTTGTGCGTGACCACACATATACATTACGCTTTGCGGATAATGTACCGATACCATACAACGAAGTGCAAGTCGTTATGTCGCATAAAGGTTCTTTTACTTCGCTTTTTCCGACACAAAAGAATGATTGTTTAATGGTTCAATATCGTCAAAATTACTGGTACATTGAATGGCAACCGATAAAAAATTTAGGTCAAATGTCCATTGATGAATGTTTGGCAAAAGATTAAATTATAGTAGTCATTCCTTTTAAAATTATAGCAAGCGTAAAGCGAGTAATTTATTGCTTATGCAGTTTAATTATGTTTCAGGCTGGGCAAATTAAATGACAGGAAAATTGTTTTTGCATTGCCGTTTTTCATAGTTATAAGATTACTACGCATAGCCTTGCGGCTATGCTCGTAATGACAGTAGTTTTTAAAAAACAGCGGAAATTTTATTCCGCTGTTTTTGCTACGCCTTATTCTTACCGCACGAACACCACATAAGCAAGGCAGGGACGGTAATGAGCCATACATACACCATAATGCTGGCTACGCTTGCTATGTGAAACAGCCAGTCGGTTAGGTAATTCATATGCCCTAAACCTGAATGGAAAAAGATAGGTAAGAGAAAAAACGCTGCCACGCCGCTGATTAGCGTTACCACAACTGCTTGTTTGCGGACGCGTTTCCAGTTGCGAGGGTCAATGCGGTTTCTCAACGCCAAGCCCCAAATCAGTATCACGGTGAGAATAATCGCAGAACTGATATGCGGATAGTCGATAATCAATTCACGCACCATTAAAATAGCCATAAAAAACAAGTCAGTAAAACTCATCGTTCGCTCCTTTATGCTCTGCCACGCAAAACGGTCATATAAGCGGGTTTGAGCATCACATCTTCCAAATACCACGCAAAATAACTCGGTTGCAGGGGATTGACCAAAGGCAGTGTGGGGGTTAATTCGCCCTTGCCGTTAAATTCGACTAACATCGCTTCGCCTTCTCGCACTAACATCGGACAGGAAGTGTAGCCGTCAAACAGTGCGTCAGGGGCAAGTCCGTTGATGACGCGAATGAGATTATGCACCACAACAGGCGTGCTTTTTTTCACGGTTGCAGCAGTTTTGCCACGCGGCGTGCCATTCACATCGCCCAAACCAAAAATATTGGGATATTTTTTGTGTTGCAGCGTTTCAGTATGAACATTCAGCCAGCCGTTTTCATTGGCTAACTCATTGTTATTAAAAATCACATCAGGAGCAAACATCGGCGGCACAATGTGCAGAAAATCATACTGTTCGTCGGTTTCGCCTCCTGTTTCAGGCAGCCTGAAATAAGCAATTTGCTTATCCATATCCACTGCCGCTAACTCGTGATGATAATGCACTTGTGGCGGCACTTCTAATGTTTGCCACAATTCCAAAACCTTGTCTGCCACAGGTTTAACGCTAAAAATCGCCGCTTTGGCTGCAAAAAAGTCAATTTGCGAATTTTTAGCCGTGCCTGCCTGACGAATACGGTCGGCAACCATAAAAGTCATTTTTAAGGGGGCTCCTGCACATTTCATATCGGTTGGAGCAAGCGTCATTAAGGCTCGCCCGCCTTTTTGGCGGAAAATGTCCATAGCCTGCCAAGTAGCCGTTGCGGCTTCGGGGCTGTAATACACACTGCCCAAGCCTTTTTGACCCAAAGCGGTGATTTCAAAACCGTCAATATTTTCATAACCCAAACGCAAACCCGTTGCCACGATTAAATAATCGTAATGCACCTTACCGCTGTGGGTGATAATCATCTGATTGTCAGGCTGAATTTCCTGAACGCTTTCAGGCAGCCATTTGACGCCGTGCGGAATGAGTTTGGCGTTATCCGCCTTAACCTTTTGAGCATTGTGCCAAACGCCTGTGGCTAACAGCGTAAAACCAGGTTGATAATGATGTTCGCGTTTGCCGTCAATAATGGTGATTTGGGCATTCGGCATCTGCCGCCGCAAACGATGAGCCGCCGCAAGCCCAGCCAAACCGCAACCCATAATCACAATATGCACATTTTGCTTGGAAGTTTCGGCTTGTATTGTGCCAAACGGCAAAGCCGCAAGCACAGAACCTGCCGCCGCTATTTTAAGAAATTGACGGCGATTGAGTGTTGAGTTTTGCATTTTGTTTTCCTTTGAAATCATTGATATTTAATATAACAGATTATTTTTGTTATTCTTTTTATAATAAGTTATATCGCTAAAATTTATATAAGTATAAAGTAATATTATATTTATTTCAATAGCAAATATTAAAGAATAAAGTTTGCGTGTTTGAAATTGTTTATGTGCGGACAATAATTTTCAGGCTGCCTGAAAAAAATCGGACGATTGATTTAATCGTCCGATAGATATGACATCAAATCAGCATTTAACTACGCTGCACCAGACCCTGTTAGGTAGTTATTCGGATTCAACAGGTTATCGGTATTGCTTGCCATTAACTCCGTTGAAGAA
>JAFWRB010000221.1 GCA_017508845.1 Neisseriaceae bacterium
CCAATCTTGACCGAAATTTGCGTCAAATACATACACATCATTGCCGTAACCACCATTCAGATAGTCATTACCTGCACCGCCATTCAGTGTATCGTTGCCGTTTTCGCCGTACAGCGTGTCGTTACCTGCACCGCCTAACAAACGATCATTACCATCTCTGCCGTACAACGAATCATCGCCATTTAAGCCATACAGTAAATTATTTTCGTTATTTCCTGAGACGGTATCATTATTTGCCGTTCCTACCATAACATTTTGTTTGAGATAATAATCCAGCACTGCATTATCCTTACCCAATGCTTTGACATCATCAATCATATTTTGGATAGGCAAAACAGCGTAAGTGCCAATGCCATTTAGCACATTCACCAAATCATAAACATCATTGAGTATTTTTTCAGAAGTGTTATTCCACGACAATTTTTTCGCCAATTCCGTTAATTTGGTTTTCAGGTTGCTAAACACCATTTGCACTTCACCCGTAACCACATTGGTTACTGTTTCCATTGCAAACAAATCTGCATAATCCGTTTGAGCTAAAATCATCGAATGCACATAATTTTTGAATTTATCGTATTCCTTTTGCAATTCAACTGCTGCCCCTGAACCTGGATTTCTATTGTATCCATTTTGTTTAAATTCGCCGCCAGTTAAAACTTCGATTGTTTCCAACACTCTTGCGTCAATATATGAGCCACGCGAAGTTTTATCCACTTTGGTAACGCTTGCCCATTCAAAAATCAAATCGTCCAACATATTGGCACGATTTGTTTTATTGGCAGCAACATATTTTTTCACCATATTCAGCAACTTGCTATTTTGCGACATAGCAATCATCAAAGATTCCAAATTGCCAAATCCTTGCACATCAGGCAGGGCGTATAATTGTTCTAACACTTTATCCGACACACCGTCTAATGTTGCAGTACTTTGCGTACGCGTTAAATCGCTGTTAAACCACACATCGTCAATACCAGTGGTTTTACCGTCTTTCCACACAACCGTTGATTGTTGAGCGTGTTTATTGCCATTTTCATCAACCACATTACTGTTTTTATATCCCAAGTTAATTTCCGTAATGCCTGTTTTACTAATGGCGGTCAATTCGTCCGACTGCGACACGCCGTCATTTACTTTATCTTGCCACACGAGCAAGTTTTTCCACACTTTATCTTTATTGTTAATTACGCCGTCGCCGTTATCGTCATATTGAGCCAATGCGTCAAAGCCGTTTGTGGCGAGCGTGCCGTCTTTTAATTTGGTGTGATTACCAAACAGTTCCGCACCGTTATCGATTGTGCCGTTACCGTTCAAATCCAGTGCCAACAAGCCGTCTTGGTAGTGAGCCCAAGCGGTTTTTTCCTTAAAGCCATTGTTATCCAAGTCGAAATAAACGCCGTTTTTGAGTTTATACGAACCCACACCGTCCCCATTTAAGTCGATTACTAATGGCGATGACGCATTGACAGCAGGTTCTGTATCAGGAACTTTGGGGTCTGGAAAAAGACAAGGAATCACAGGAGCAAGCCAGTCGTAGATAATTGTAGCAATTCTATATGGTAAAAATAATTTACCTGCTACACCTTTCCAACCTTCTTCATATAAAGCGTTAGCAATAGATTTTCCTATATCCAATCCTGCCCTTGCAACAACTCCACCAATCTGGGTGCTATTCCCACCGCGAGATATTGTGGTTATAAGGTTCATTAAGGCACCTGCTATTGATGGAGTAACTTTTTGTGCAACTTCACCATGAAATCCCATAGCGGTTACAATCAATTTTGCTCCTAATTTAGCAAAATTTTCCCAAACCTTATCTTCTGCCCAACCGTAGGCATCTTTTAAACAAGCCCATAACTTGCTTTCTTGGGCTGGAACAGCCATTGCGGTACTACTCATAATAATTCACTCCTTATTGTGAATAAAGTTAAAAAGAAATTATCTGTTGATAAAAATTTTTATCAAAGATAAATGACCAAAAAAATAAAAATAAACCCATATACAGAGTGCATAAAAAAAACATTCTTCCATGAATTTGTTCTTTATATAAAGTTTCGCTTGTATAGTTTATAAAATATCCGTCATCATGTTTTAATTTTATATATTCAGTAAATTTGTCTTTTAAATTTTTTACAGTGTTTATTTCTTGTTTATCAGAGAAAAGATTAATTAGCAATTTATATTTCGTATCAAAATATATCAAAACTCCGATAGCACCATTTATAACAAAAGTTTTTTCATCATTACAATATATAATGATTAGAAATGACGCAAAAAATAAAAAAAATGAAATATTACCTAATAATATAAAATCGGTATTTAATTCTTTATTGATAAAAAATATTCCCAATATAGGTAAAATACCGCACAAAATGGACATTATTAAAGATATGGAAATATATTTTTTAAATTTACTAACCCAATATTTTGCTTCTTCAAAATTTTCTTCTCTAAATTCACGATAAACATCATTCGGAACAATATAAAATTGTTCTATTTCTTGCCATTTTTGATTATTTTCTTTTAATTTTTTCAAAGAATTGAATCCATTCCAAATTAAAAATACACCAAATAAAAACAAAGCAATATGAATAAACATTTCCATAATAAAACTCCTTAAAAAACACCTTTCAGGCAGCCTGAAAATAATTTAAGCACTCAAAAAATCCTTGACACAATAAACCCAATCACCTTTCAGGC
>JAFWRB010000222.1 GCA_017508845.1 Neisseriaceae bacterium
AAAGACACCTTGATTATTTCGTATGACACCGAACGCGGCGAGCCACGCGGCAAAAAACGCAAAGGCGAAGACGAAAGTAAAAAAGGCGATTGTATCGACTGCACCTTGTGCGTACAAGCCTGCCCTGTGGGCATTGACATTCGCAACGGCTTGCAATACGAATGTATCGGCTGTGCCGCGTGTATTGATGTGTGCGATGAAGTGATGGTCAAACAAGGCAAACCCAAAGGCTTAATTCGCTATACAACCGAAGCGGCGTTGGAAAAAGCCTATCCAGAAAGCAAAATCTGGACACGCTTAAAACGCCCAAGAGTAGTCGGTTATGGCTTGATTTTATTGATTATTCTTTCCGCTTGGATTGTCGGCATTTTCAACCGCCAAAATGTACGCGTTGATGTCATCAAAGACCGCGGCGTAATGGTGCGTTACAACGAACAAGGCAGAATGGAAAACAGTTACACCCTGCGTTTCTTAAATGCGTCCGACAAAGTGCAAGTGGTCAATGCCGTTGTTTCAGGTATGGACGACATTCAATTAACAGGGCTGCCTGAAAACTTTGAACTGAATCCTGGCGACCCAGTATCCTTGCCTGTGCAAGTGTCGGTTGATCCGAACAAAGTCGATACTTCGGACGGCAAAGCCAGCCAGCATATTTTCTTCAAATTCTCCTACAAATCCAAAGACGGCGATGACCCCGTGCGTGATTTTGAAGAAAAAGCCGCATTTGTGAAAGATACACGATAAGCAAATATAACAAACAACCGCAGGGCAAATGCTCTGCGGTTTTTTTCAGGCTGCCTGAAAACATTTTTCAAACAAAAACGACCGTAAAAACGGTCGTTTTTTTGTGCGATTAAAACAGTTTCAGGCAGCCTGAAAATACTTTATTATTGACAACTGTATTGAATCTACTTATAATTCATATTTATCTAATATAAATAAAACAAATCAACTTTTAATAGTTAATAGCAATTAACTATATAAAAACATTTCAACACACGGGCGAAATTTTTCTTGCATAATAGCGAAAAACAACCGATATGTTGTTTCCGATTAACAAAGTAAATTGTCATTTTCTCAAAATAAGGGTTGAGCAAGACAATAAGCAAATTGAAAGGTAAAAAAATGTTTGCAAATAAAGAAGGTCAAAAAGTGCCGTCTTGTGTATGGCACACCCGTCAAGGCGATCAATGGGTTGATGTTTCGTCTGACGAAATTTTTAACAATCGCACTGTGGTTGTGTTTTCGCTGCCTGGTGCTTTTACGCCCACTTGTTCGTCTTCGCACTTGCCACGCTACAATGAACTGGCAAAAGTGTTCAAACAATACGGCGTTGATGAAATTGTGTGCGTTTCGGTGAATGATACTTTCGTGATGAACGCTTGGAAAGCACAACAAGAAGCCAACAATATCACGATGATTCCTGACGGTAATGTGGAATTTACGCGTGGTATGGGTATGGCGGTGATGAAAGAAGACTTGGGCTTCGGCGAACGCTCTTGGCGTTATTCGATGTTGGTGAAAAACGGTGTCATCGAAAAAATGTTTATCGAGCCTGAAAAACCTGGCGATCCGTTTGAAGTGTCGGACGCGGATACGATGTTGCGTTATATCGCTCCTGATTATAAAGAACAGCCGTCTATTGTGGTTTTCACTAAACCTGGTTGCCCATTCTGTGCGAAAGCCAAAGCGATGCTGAATGAAAAAGGTTTGGCATTTGAAGAAATCGTTTTGGGTCGTGATGCAACTACGGTTGCGATTCGTGCGGCTACGGGTAAAACCACTGTGCCACAAGTGTTTATCGGCGGCGAATATGTCGGCGGTAGTGAAGATTTGGCGGCGTATTTGAATAAGTAATATAACTTTTCAGGCTGCCTGAAAAATATAACAGGAAAGTAATCAATAAAACTTTTCAGGCTGCCTGAAAAAACTGAAAAACTGTTTATATGACGGAGTGAAAATCCCCGCATAAATATTTAACCGATTGAAAATAGAAAGGAATTTCAAAATGAAAACCATTCACACAGATGTTGCCATTATCGGCGGCGGTACCGCAGGTATGAGTGCTTTTCGTGCCGCACGAGCCCACACCGACCGTGTGCTGTTAATTGAAGACAATCACTTTGGTACAACCTGTGCCAGAGTAGGCTGTATGCCGTCTAAACTGTTGATTTCTGCGGCAAATGCTCGCCACAATGCACAGCACACCGACTTATTCGGTATTAAAGTAGAAGGCGAAGTGAAAACGGACGGTCAAGCCGTGATGCAACGCGTTAAAGCCGAACGAGACCGCTTTGTGGGCTTTGTGCTTTCCGATGTCAATGATTTTCCAGCAGAATGCAAATTATTAGGCAAAGCCACATTCCAAGACGAACACACACTGATTGTGCAAAATGGCGAAGAAAAAACACAGGTCATTTTCAAGCGAGCCGTGATTGCCACAGGCTCTCGCCCAGCACAGATTGCCGACTGGCTGAAATTGGGTGATAAACTGATTGTCAATGATGATGTATTTAACTGGGATACGCTCCCTGAAAGTGTTGCTGTGTTTGGCACTGGGGTGATTGGTTTGGAATTAGGTCAAGCCCTACACCGCTTGGGCGTGAAAGTGTATCTTTTCGGACAAGGCGGATTTATCGGCAGCATTACCGACCCTGTGGTATTGAAAAAAGCACAAGATATTTTTAATAGTGAATTAGAAATTTATTTCGATACCCAAAACACCATTTCCTTGAATAATCAAGGAAAAGTAGTTATCGAGTTTGAACAAAACGGCGAAAAACGCCAAATTGAAACCGATTATTTACTGGCTGCGATTGGCAGAACGCCGAATACCGACAATATCGGCTTGGAAAACTTAAATATCGAAAAGAATGCTCGCGGCGTGCCTGTGGCTGACCCATTAACTATGCAAACTTCATTGCCACATATTTTTATCGCAGGTGATTCATCGGCACAAGTGCCCCTGCTTCACGAAGCCGCAGACCAAGGCAAAATTGCAGGCACAAACGCAGGTGCGTATCCTAATATAAACAAAGGCCTACGCAGAAACGGCGTGAATGTGATTTTCAGTGAGCCACAAATTATGTCGGCAGGCAATCGCTGGGTAAATTTGAAAGACCGTGAAGACGAAATCGTTATCGGCGAAGTGTCGTTTGATAATCAAGGGCGTTCGCGTGTGATGGGCGTTAATTCTGGACATATGCGGCTATATGCAGAAAAAGCCACAGGGCGTTTTTTGGGTGCCGAAATGGTAGGCCCCGCCGCCGAACACATTGCACACTTGTTAGCGTGGGCTCATCAAGCAAATATGACAATTGCCCAAATGCTCGATATGCCGTTTTATCACCCCGTCATCGAAGAAGGCGTGCGTACGGCGTTAAGAGATGTGGCAGCCAAATTGTCAGCTTAAGTTTCAGGCTGCCTGAAATAAAAGTTTTCAAAAACATATTCCTTTTTAAGACGGCTTTTATGCCGTCTTTTTTCAGGCTGCCTGAAACTATTCGCCACACACAACACACGCCGAATTTTTGCTTAATGTGAGCGTTTGCCATTGATTGGTTTTTGCGTTAAAAATTTGCATTTTGCCATGCAAATTGGGTAAGCCAAGTAGAGTTTTCAGCGTTTCTGCGGCTTGGAGTGTGCCGATTGTGCCGACCATTGGGGCAAATACGCCGAATGTGGCACAGTTTTCCCCCATATCGGGCGTATCAGGAAAAATACAGGCGTAGCAAGGTTGTTCAGGCAGCCTGAAATCGAATGTGGCGATTTGCCCTGAAAAACCGCTTACCGCACCTGAAATCAAAGGTTTTTTAAGCGAAAAAGCGGCTTGGTTTATAGCGTGCCGCGTAGGAAAATTGTCGGAACAATCCACAATAATATCAACGGCTTGGGCGATTTCGCACAAGTCTTTCTGCCCTGCCCTTTTTTGGATAACTTTAATCTCACAATCGCTGTTTTGCTGGTGTAAATATTGTGCCGTTATTTCGGCTTTCAGGTTACCTATATTTTCATCAGTATATAAAACTTGCCGCTGTAAATTGGATAATTCAATTTTATCGTCATCAATTAAAATGAGTTTGCCTACACCTGAACTTGCCAAATACGGCAAAACCGCACACCCCAAACCGCCACAGCCGACAATCGCTACACTTGCCTGTGCTAATTTCTCCTGTCCGTCTATGCCGATTTCGTCTAGTAAAATATGACGAGAATAGCGTAAAAGTTGTGCGTCATTCATTTTTAGGCTGCCTGAAAAGTTATCGGTGCAACAAAACGGTAAGCAGTTGTTTTAATTTACCAAAATTGCGTGAAAACCATGTGCGGTGTATCTTGCCGCCGCCTGTGTTTTGTTTTTGTTCTAATAGGCACAAAGCGGCGGTTTCGGCAGTAATAAAGCGGTGTGTTTGTGGGTGAATGTAGGCAGGATAAGTAATAAGCGTTGCCCATACTAATTGCCACAATTCAAGGCGGCGAGTGCGGCGTTCGCAAGCAATTTCATCAACCGTCAAACCCCAACCTGCATAAAACGGCAAACCATAACAATGCACTTTTTTATGGCGAATTAAGGCTTCAAAACCCGTGAGCGATGTCATAGTATGCACTTCATCTGCCGCATCAATACAAGAGAAAATATCCGCATTTGTGGCGATTTCATCAGCATATTTTCGACATTCATCATCTGCAATATGACCAATACGATTGCCCGATAACACATCGGGGTGCGGTTTGTAAATAATGTAAGCATCTGGCTTATTTTTTCGCACCGCTTTTAATAAGTCCAAATTTGTGCGAACTTTGGGCGAGCCTAATTGCACACTCATATCGTCTTCCACTTGTCCTGGCACCAAAATCACGGTTTTGTCTTTGGCATTGGGAGCAATGCTCACGCCTTGAATATTGTATTTACTAATATTATGCTGTTTGAGTAAGGCGATTAGTTTTTCAGCCTGCTGCCGATTTATATCGTTAAACTGTTGATTTTGTAAAATATTTTCCAAGCGAGAAGGTGTTTGCGGATTAAAATAAATACCTGCGTTGTCGATGACCAACGACAAAGGAGCAACCAAGTTTGAGCCCAAACCCACTGACCGCAAAAAGCCGTCTTCCATACGCAATAAGGGCAGATGATTGTCCGCCGCAAACTGTTCTGCCGCCTTGTTTTTCACGCCCCACACCACGATTTTGGCGTTTTTAGGCAAGCGATTGCGATTTAATTTAGCGGTTGATGAAATAAAATGCACACGACATTCAGGCAGCCTAAAATACGGCACAGCTGCTGCTTTTTTCCACAATGAAAAACCGATACAATACACTTCACCACGCAAAAGATCGTGCAAATTTTTCATTTGTATCAAATAGTTAATTGTATCGAATATTGTCGCACGCTCTCCATTTGTATTGACATAGCGACAATAATCCAAATAAGCCGCCGCAAAAAGTTGCTCAATCGTGCGTTCTTTCCGCCGTTTAGTGCTTTTTAATTGTGCTATTTCAGGGTGCCTATCATCTGTCAAACCCCAGCCCGCATACCACGCCGCACCAAAAACCGTAACCAACTTGCCGCACATCATCGCTTCAAAACCCATTTGCGATGAAACGCAATAAACCTGATTAACTTGCTGGATTAAATCAATCGGATTAGCGTTATTACTCAACAACATAACCCCTTGTTTTTTCGCCATTTCGGTTAAATAACCCTGCCGCTTGCCGCTCAAAACATCAGGGTGCGTTTTGACGATGATTTGTGCATTTGGGTTTTCCTGCAAGGCTGCCTGAAACATTTGTTTGAATGTATTTTCATCAGACTTCGCCCCTTGAATGGACACATCGCCATAAGTTTGGTCAATCACCAAAACTTTGGGCTGATTGCTTTCAGACAAGCGAAAAATAGGGGCAAGATTATATTTAGATAATTTATTTTCAATAATCAAATCAATCGCTTGCCTTGCTTGACGGTATTTGTCATCGGATAAGTTTTCATTATCCAAAATATATTGCTCCAAAGAAGATGGCTTATGAATATCGTAATAAATACCTAAATTATCAACACAAATCGACAAAGGCGGCGTATCGCCCAAACCCAAAGAACGCAAAAAACCGTCTTCCAAAGCCACAAACGGCACGCCCCTTTGTGCCGCAATTTGGCGAGCCTTTTTCGTGGTCGGACGATTGCCCCAGCCGATAACAACATCGGCATGACGCTGAAAAAAACAGGGGACAAAGTCAGGAGATAAAAACGCCGCAATATGCGGAATTCTTCTTATTCCATATGAATGCCAGTGAATATAAGCGGATTTCATGGTGTTTCAGGCTGCCTGAAAGGTTATTTCTCTTGAATACGATTTTGCCAAAACCGTGCTTTTGCACGGATTTCGTTTAAATCAACACGCGTGAATTGCCGATTATTCAGCAACATTTCGCCATTGACCCACACAAAGCACACCTGACTGCGGTCGACGGCATAGACTATGTGCGATATGGGGTCAAACAAAGGTTGCGTAGCAATGTCGGATAAATCCACAGCAATCATATCCGCACGCATACCTTTTTTCAGTCTGCCTATTTTATCGTCTAAGTGTAAGGCTTTCGCCCCATTGACTGTTGCCATTTTCAGCGTTTCATACGCCGTTAAATCTGTGGGGTTGCCTGAATGACCTTTGGCAATTAAAGCCGCCAAACGCATTTCAGCAAACATATCTAATTTATTATTTGAAGCCGCACCGTCCGTGCCAAGCCCCACATTCACGCCGTTTTGCAGCATGTTCACCACAGGAGCAAAACCTGACGCTAATTTCATATTAGACGCAGGATTATGAGCCACAGACGCTCCTTTTTCGGCAAATAAAGTGATTTCTTCGTCAGTTAAATGCACGCCGTGTGCGGCGATTAAGCGACTATTGATAACGCCTAATTGATTTAATCTTGCTATCGGTCTTTGATTGTACTCTTTAACGCTGCCTGAAATTTCATCTTGTGTTTCGTGAATATGACAATGGATTAACATATCATATTTTTCAGCCAAATCAAGCACTTTGCTAAATGTTGCGTTTGACACCGTATAAGGTGCGTGCGGAGCGAGTACAAAACGAATTAAATCATCGCCATAAAACGGCACCTGTTCGTTCAAACCTTTGGCAATATATTCATCGGCGTTTTGTGCGTAGGCATTTGGAAATTCTAATATGGTACAACCCACAAAGGTTCGCATACCGCTTAACAGCCCTGCTTTGGCAACGGCGGCGTTGAAAAAATACATATCGTTAATGGTTGTTGTGCCGCCCAAAATCATTTCTGCCATTGCCAAAAGTGTGCCGTCATACACAAACGCATCACTCACATTCTTACCTTCGGCTGGCCAAATGTGATTATTGAGCCAGTCCATTAAGGCTAAATCATCGGCGTAGCCACGCAAGAGCGTCATCGCCGAATGCCCGTGCAAATTGATAAGCCCAGGCATTAAAGCGTGATTATCCAAATTAAGCGTTTGATTAACTTCAATATTTTTTGCTAAATCAAACGGCAAAATATCCCAAATCTCACGCCCTTTGATAATGACGGCATGATTTTCCAAAACAGGACAATCATCGTTCATCGTGATGATATACGGAGCAAAAATGGCTGTTGTGTTCATTGTGGTGTGTGTTGATTAAAATAAAAATGGCATTTTAACCGATAAAAAGCGTTTCAGGCAGCCTGAAAGAAACTCGAAGCGTTATCTAAACTTATCCGTTTTGTCGTCAGGCAAAATTCGGGCTAATAGTGAATTTTCTTTGCCCTGCATATTGGGTAGTTTCACTTCTATGCCGTTGCCGTGTGCAATTTCAATCGGTTCGTTATTTTTTTTCATTTCTGTCACTTGATACAAGGAATTGCCATTCGGATTGATAATTTCAAGCGTGTCGCCTACTTCAAAGCGGTTTTTCACTTCAACTTCTGCCACACCGTTTTCATCAACTGACAACACTTTGCCGACATATTGACTGCGTTTGGCAATCGAATGACCATATAAATAATTTTGGTAATCTTGCGTTCTGTGGCGTTCCAAAAAGCCCGAAGTGTAGCCGCGATTGGCTAAACCCTCTAAATCGGCTAACAATTCTGGGTTAAATGGCCTGCCTCGTAATGCATCATCAATCGCACGCCGATAGGTTTGGGCGGTGCGTGCCACATAATAAACCGACTTGGTGCGTCCCTCAATTTTCAGAGAATCCACGCCGATTTTGATTAGTTGTTCAATCTGCTCTACCGCACGCAAGTCTTTGGAATTCATAATATATGTGCCGTGTTCGTCTTCCATAATTGGCAAATGCTCGCCTGTGCGATTTTCTTCTTCAATCAGCCAAATTTTATCGGCTTGTGGGTTGCGTTGTTGATTACCTGCGGTTGCAATGGCATTACCTGCGTCGTCTATTTCGGCTGGATTCACACTATATTGCCAGCGGCAGGCATTGGTGCAAGTGCCTTGATTGGGGTCACGATGATTAAAATAGCCTGACAGCAAACACCGTCCAGAATAAGCAATGCACAACGCCCCATGCACAAACACTTCTAATTCGATATCGGGGCAGTACTGACGAATTTCGGCGATTTCATCCATAGACAATTCTCGCGACAAAATAATGCGGGAAATGCCGATATTCTGCCAAAACTTCACCGCCTGCCAGTTTGTGGTGTTCGCTTGCACCGATAGGTGAATATCCATATCGGGAAAATGCTCTCGTGCTAACATAATCAAACCTGCGTCTGACATAATCAAAGCGTCAGGGTTCAACTCTGCCACTGGTTTTAAGTCGTCTAAAAAGGTTTTGACCTTGGCATTATGGGCAATAATGTTGCTCGCTAAATAAAATTTTTTGCCTCGTTTGTGGGCTTCGTCAATGCCTTTTTTCAGTTCTTCTAATTTGCTAAATTCGTTGTTTCTGGCACGCAGAGAATAGCGTGGCTGACCTGCATAAACAGCGTCCGCACCAAAATTAAAGGCGGTAACCATACGTTCAAATCCGCCAGCAGGCAATAAAAGTTCGGGGGTGTTCATTGTTTGTTCTGAATATTAAAATAAAGCGTTATTGTAAGGGATAAATGCTTTTTCAGGCTGCCTGAAAGTTGTAGGGTGGGCAACTTGTTGCCCACGCAGTTGTATTGATTTTCAGGCAGCCTGAAAAATCAATCGCTTATAGGGCATTTATAGGGTAAAATGAAGCGTTTAATAAACCCACATTCAGTTTAGCCATGATTATCCAATCGCTTTTAGACACCGATTTATATAAATTCACCATGTTGCAAGCCATTTTGCACCAGTTTCCGCAAACGATGAGTGAATATCAATTTCGCTGTCGCAATTTAGATGAAACCGTTTATCCTTTGGTTGAAATCAAGGACGAGTTGGAAGATGAATTAGACGCACTGTGCGACATTCGTTTTACACATGAAGAGTTAGATTATCTGCGTTCCTTGCGTTTTATCAAAAGCGATTTTGTCGATTATTTGGAGTTGTTTCAACTCAAACGGCGGTTTATTCAAGTGGGCATTGATGATCAAGGACGCTTGGATATTGTGGTCAAAGGCCCGATGATTCAGGCTATGTTCTTTGAAATTTTCATCTTGGCAATGGTCAATGAATTGTATTTTCGCCGTTTGGAAACGCCCGAAGTGTTAGCCGAAGGGGAAAAACGCTTACAGGCAAAAGCGGCATTTATGAAAGAATGTGAGCAAAAACAAAATCCCAATGACCCGCCATTTGCGATTTCTGACTTTGGCACACGCCGCCGTTATACTTTTGCGTGGCAAAAACATGTGTTAGAAGTGCTGCACAAGACTTCCCCTGCGATTTTTCGCGGCACAAGTAATGTGCATTTGGCCAAAGAATTGGGTTTGGTGCCAATTGGCACAATGGCACACGAATTTATGCAATCGTTTCAATCGCAAAATGTGCGTTTGCGTGATTTTCAAAAAGCAGCATTGGAAAGTTGGGTGCAGGAATATCGTGGCGATTTGGGCGTAGCACTCACCGATACAGTGGGTATGGACGCATTTTTACAAGACTTTGATTTGTATTTTGCCAAACTCTTTGACGGTTTGCGACACGACAGCGGCGACCCTTACGAATGGGGTGAAAAAGCCTATCGGCACTATAAGAAATTACGGATTGACACCAAAACCAAATCGCTCACATTCTCGGACGGTTTGAATTTGCAAAAGGCGTGGGATTTATACCAGTATTTCAAAGACCGCTTTAAGCCAAACTTTGGCATTGGCACAAATCTAACGAACGATATGGGACACACGCCTTTGAATATTGTATTAAAATTGGTCAGTTGCAATGGACAATCGGTCGCTAAAATTTCCGATAGTCCTGGTAAAATTATGACCACAGATAAAACTTTCTTGGATTATTTAAAACAAACTTTTGGTGTGCCTGATTAACCGAAAAACACTTTCAGGCAGCCTGAAACGCCATAGAATAAAAACAATTAAAAGAACACACACACCAAACAAACGCAATCAACAAAGGAAACCCTATGCAGAATTTATTCAATCTCAAAGAAATTCGCCAACGCTTTCCTGCCTTGTGCGAAAAGCGTCCCATTCACGCCCACAAAGGCATTTTCGGCACAGTTGGTGTGATTGGCGGTGCAGTCGGTATGTCTGGTGCAGTGGCATTAGCCAGCGTTGCCGCTCTGAAAACAGGCTGTGGCAAGGTTTTTGCTGGTTTTCATCAAAACACCCTGCCCTTTCCTTACTTGCCTGAACAGCCTGAAATTATGCTCAACACCGCTGACGAACTTATTCGGCGGAAAGACATTGCCGCATGGGTTGTGGGGTGTGGCTTGGGACAAAGCCTGCACGCTAATCGAGTGGTCGCCAAAACCTTGTTATCGCCCAAATTTTCAACCATTGTATTGGACGCAGATGGTTTAAATTTATTGGCACTTTGGGATAAGGAAAATCTGTTCAGGCTGCCTGAAAAAAATATTCGCATTCTTACGCCACACCCATTGGAAGCCGCACGGTTATTGCATTGTAGCGTAGAGAAAGTACTCCAAAATCACACGCAATCGGCATTAGCCATTGCACAACGCTATCAGGCTTGGGTTGTGCTAAAAAGTGCGAAAAGCACGATTGCTTATTATGACGGCACCATTATCATCAACGATAGCGGTCATTCGTCTTTGGCAACCGCAGGTAGTGGTGATGTACTGTCAGGCATTATTGCCAGTTTGTTAGCCCAAAAAATCCCAGTAGAACAAGCCGTTGCAGGCGGCGTGTGGCTACACGGCACAGCAGGCGAAATGTTAGCCGCACAAGGTTTAAGCATAGGGGCAACCGCTGGCGAAATCATCAACCAAGTGCGACTGTTGCGGCATCAATTAACAGTGAGCAATTAGCAATTAGTAATTAGCAATTAGCAGTTGTTTAGTCAAGCCTACGGCTTGACAGATATATTAAGATAACGCTTCGAGTTTCTTTCAAGCAGCCTGAAAAGTTAATCGAAGCGTTATCTAAAAATAAACCGTTTTGTCGTAAGACAAAACGAAAAACCCATTGCTCATTGCTCATTGCTCATTGCTCACTGTTGTAAAAAATACGCTAAAATATCCCCTTTTTATCTTTCAGCCTGCCTGAAACGCTTTGATTATGTCCGATAACTTATCCCCTGCTCCACTAAAAAACATTTTATTAGCAATGATTTACGAATTATTGCTGATTTGTGCCGTGTCGTTTGTGGGACTAATATGTGCCACGCCGTTTGTGTTTATCTTCAAAAATATACCTTTATTATCATCAACTTGTGTTAGTTTGTGCGTTTTAGCCGCGTGGTATTTATATTTAATCGGCACTTGGAAAAAAGGGCAAACCTTGCCGATGAAATCATGGAGTTTGGTGATTAAAACCGCCAACGGCAATCGCCCAACAATCAAGCATTTACGCTTTCGTTTTTTGTGGGCGGTGTTGTTTTTTATTTTAATTCCGTCTATCGCTTATCTTGCTGCACGCCATTTGGGTTATCCGCCTAAAATTTCCGCAGGTTTATCGCTGATTTGGTGGATTCTGCCCATAGGCTGGCTTTTTGTCGGCGGCAATCGCCAAACACTGTATGACTTTTTATCAGGCACAAAATTATTTAAGAAAGTTTAACTATGAATATCACCCTAAAAATTGCCGAAGAGTTGTCGGCAAATGAACGCCAAGTTCAGGCAGCCATTGATTTACTTGATGACGGTGCGACTGTGCCGTTTATTGCTCGCTACCGCAAGGAAGCCACAGGCGGACTTGACGATACACAACTGCGTTTTTTGGACGAACGCCTGCACTATTTGCGTGAAATGGAAAGCCGCAAGGAAACGGTGTTAAAAAGCATTGAAGAACAAGGCAAATTGTCGGACGAATTGCTTGAAAAAATAAAGGCTTGCGACAATAAAACCGCTTTGGAAGATATTTATTTGCCGTATAAACCCAAACGCCGCACCAAAGCCCAAATCGCACGCGAAAATGGTTTGCAA
>JAFWRB010000223.1 GCA_017508845.1 Neisseriaceae bacterium
CTCAAAAGACGCAGGCGTTCTGCCGCCTGTAATATCGTTTTTCAACTCGTCTAATGTATAACCCACAGCGAGTTTCGCCGCAATTTTGGCAATCGGAAAACCCGTTGCTTTGGAAGCCAAAGCAGACGAACGCGACACGCGTGGATTCATCTCAATAATAATCATCTCGCCGTTTTTGGGATTGACCGCAAACTGCACATTCGAGCCGCCTGTATCCACGCCGATTTCACGCAACACCGCCAAAGACGCATTACGCATAATTTGATATTCTTTATCGGTCAAAGTTTGAGCAGGAGCAACCGTGATTGAATCGCCCGTATGCACGCCGCAAGGGTCAAAGTTTTCAATCGAACACACGATAATGCAGTTGTCGTTTTTATCACGCACCACTTCCATTTCGTATTCTTTCCAGCCCAAAATGGATTGCTCAACCAACAACTCGTGCGTGGGCGAAGCGTCAAAACCACGCTCGCAAATCGCCAAAAACTCTTCACGATTATAAGCAATACCGCCGCCAGAACCGCCCATTGTAAAAGACGGACGAATTAAAGTCGGAAAACCCACTTCGCTTTGAGCGTTCAGTGCCTCTTCCATTGTATGACAAATAAACGATTTCGGCGTTTTCAAGCCGATTTTTTCCATCGCTTCTTTAAAACGCCCACGGTCTTCAGCTTTGTCAATTGCGTCTTCTGTCGCACCGATAAGTTCCACGCCGTATTTTTCCAAAACGCCATTTCGAGCCAAATCCAAAGCGGCATTCAGAGCTGTTTGCCCGCCCATAGTCGGCAAAACAGCGTCAGGGCGTTCTTTGGCGATGATTTTTTCCAAAGTCTGCCACACAATCGGCTCGATATAAGTTTTATCTGCCATTTCAGGGTCAGTCATAATCGTGGCAGGGTTAGAATTAACCAACACCACACGATAGCCCTCTTCACGCAAGGCTTTACACGCCTGTGCCCCAGAATAGTCAAACTCACACGCCTGACCAATCACAATCGGCCCTGCCCCAATAATCAAAATGGTTTTCAAATCACTGCGTTTTGGCATATTGTTGTTTCCTTAAAAATTCTTTATAAATCAAATAGTTATTTAGCGTATAGAGTTTGTTACGATTTTTTTGCAAACCGCTTATTTTACAACAGAATGGGGGCGTTTGGATAGAGTTTCAGGCAGCCTGAAAAGATTTCAGGCTGCCTGAAATTATTTTGCACCGATTAGTACAATTCCCCAGACTTACGCCGTGCGATGAAGTCGCGGGTTTCGGAAACCACAACTTTGGAAAGCAATAACAAAGCAATTAAGTTAGGCAATGCCATTAAACCGTTGAAAATATCAGCAAAAGTCCAAACAATATCCAAAGTTAAAACCGTGCCTAACATCACAGTGGCAGTGTAAATAATGCGATAAACCACGACAAATTTGTCGCCAAAAAGATATGCGGCACATTTTTCACCGTAGTAGCACCAGCCTAAAATCGTAGAATAGGCGAAAAATACAATGCCAAAAGACACAATAAATCCGCCGACATTTGGCATTAAGTTATTGAAATATAATGTTGTTAATGCCGCACCTTTCAAATCGCCAAAGGTATCGCCTGCGTGAATATAGCCGATTGCCAAAACCAAACCTGTAATCGAACACACCACAATGGTATCCAAAAAAGTACCTGTCATCGACACCAACGCTTGGCGTGCGGGGTGGTCGGTTTTGGCGGCGGCAGCGGCAATCGGGGCAGAACCCAAACCTGCTTCGTTAGAAAATAAGCCACGAGCCACGCCATAACGCACCGCTGTGCCTAATACCGCACCGCCTACGGATTGAGCGGTAAAGGCTTCGCTGATAATTAACGCAAAGGCTTGTCCCACTAAATCAATGTGTTGAAAAATAATCACGATACCGCCCAAGATATACACCACTGCCATAATCGGCACAATCACGCTGGACGCTTGGGCAATGGATTTAATGCCGCCCAAAACCACAACGGCAGTAAAAAGTGTTAATGCCACGCCAACCTGCCATTTGTCTATGCCAAAATTTGCGTAAATGGTATCGGCATCGGTGTTTGCCTGCACAGAACTGCCGATACCGAAACTGGCTAATGTGCCAAACAGAGCAAATGCTATGGCTAACCATTTCCAGTTGCGTCCCAAACCTAATTCAATAAAATACATCGGGCCGCCTGACATTTCGCCTTTATCGTTTGTGGTGCGATATTTCACGGCTAACAGGCTTTCGGCGTATTTAGTTGCCATACCGACTAATGCGGTTACCCACATCCAAAACACCGCACCAGGCCCGCCTGCAACCATTGCGGTTGCGACACCTGCAATATTACCCGTGCCGATTGTGGCAGACAAAGCCGTCATCAACGCCCCAAAATGCGATACATCGCCATCGTGGTCGTGCTGTTTATGAGAAATAAAAGTTTGTTTCAAGGCAAACGGCAGAAGACGAAACTGCAATAAACCCAAAATAACCGTCAAATAAACCCCTGTGCCGACTAATAATAGCAACAGGGGCGGTCCCCAAACAAATCCACTGATTTGGTCTAACAATTTCACAAAATCCTGCATTGCGTTTCCTTTTCAAAAATATTTCGGGCAGCCTGAAACGGATTGCATTTAATTCTTAACATTCAAAATATTAAGTGCAAATAAATGAAAATCATTGTTTCACAAAATATAACAACAAATTGTTGCAGGGCAGTATTTTATCATATATATCAAAATGTTTCAGGCTGCCAAACTATTTATCAAACAATTTTTGCTGTGTAATCAGAACTCTATCAAAATCACTTTGATATAACCTATCTTGTACAATGCGATATTTTTCAAATTCACTCAAAGCATGGGCTTTGGCGATTTGAGCTGAAATGTTGCCTGCATCTTGCAAAATTTCATAACGAGAAAGGCTTAAAACGCCGTCTAATTGTTCTGCCCAGTCTTGCATAGTCATCGGAATGTGTTGCTCGGCACGAAGTTCGGCTAAATCTAAATATGCCGAAACAATACGGCTCATGGCTTTGAGTTCATCTTCGCTTAAATAATTTTTTGCCACAACCACATCAAAGGCTTGAATTTTGCCGTTTGGAGCATCTTGCCACGAAGTTAAGCCCATATTTTCTTTTTCACTATCGGCTCGATGATAAATTACTTCGGCGGCAGTTTGTCCGTGAATTGCCCAGTGTAATTTATTTTGTACTTTGGCGAAAAATTCTTTGGTTGTGTTTGAATTTAAATCGTAATCTATGCTGGTTGCGTAAATATCAGTAATTTTTTGGTAAAACTTGCGTTCGGATAAACGAATTTCCCTAATGCGTTGTAATTGTTCTTCAAAATATTTTTTAGTTAAAATTGTACCGTCATTTTTTAATCGCTCATCGTCCATTGCAAACCCTTTTATTGTGTATTCTTCAATAATTTGGTTTGCCCATTTACGAAATTGCACGGCTTTGGCAGAATTAACTTTGTGTCCAACCGCAATAATCGCTTTAAGATTATAATGTTTGGTGTTGTAAATTTTGCCGTCATCGGCAGTTACTCGAAAATTTCGAATAACTGATTGTTCTTCTATCTCACTGTCATTAAAGAGTTTTTTTAAGTGATAGTTAATGGTGTGCGTTTGTACATTATATAACGCTGCTAACATTTTCTGCGAAAGCCACACCTGTTCATCAGCATAAATCGCTTCAACGCCACTTTCTCCTGTAGCGGTGATAAAAGTTAGATACTCCGCCGCTGATGAACGAATAAGGTTTTGTCCTTGCATTGAATTGACCTTTTTTTATTTTCAGGCTACCTGAAAAATAACAAAGACTGCCTTTTCAGGCAGCCTGAATATTGATTTACGCTTTTTTATAAGCCTTTATATTCTCGATAAATTTATCGAATAAATACGCCACATCGTGCGGGCCTGGGGACGCTTCGGGGTGTCCTTGAAAGGAGAACGCTGGACGGTCAGTTAAAGAAATGCCTTGCAATGAGCCGTCAAACAAGGATTTGTGCGTTACTTTCACATTTTCAGGCAGGCTGTCGGCTAATACTTCAAAGCCGTGATTTTGTGAAGTAATCATCACCTTACCTGTTTGCAAGTCTTGCAC
>JAFWRB010000224.1 GCA_017508845.1 Neisseriaceae bacterium
CGTGTGGCATTTTAAAAACATAAAGTAATCAGTTATTTTTCAGGCTGCCTGAAACTTATATCGTCATTGCGAGCCTTGCCCAAGCAAGGCGTGGCAATCTCCTGAAAGAATTTTTAAATGAGCCGCACGGCGAAGTTAAAACATTTGATGAACGAAGTTCATCAAAAGAGATGACGAAGTCATTAAGCCGAAGTTTCTTCGAACGAAGCGAAGCTAAAAAAACAAGGACAAAACCCAATGAAAAAATACGCCGATTTGCGTGAATTTATTGCTTTTTTAGAACAAAATGGCAAACTCAAACGCATTCATCACCCTGTGTCTCCCCATTTGGAAATCACCGAAATTGCCGACCGTGTGTTGCGAGCGGGCGGGGCGGCTTTGTTGTTTGAAAATCCTGTGCGGCAAAATGGCGAAAAATACCGCTTTCCTGTTTTGGCAAACTTATTTGGCACAACCGAACGCGTGGCGTTAGGTATGGGGGCGAATGATACGGCGAAATTGCGGGAAATTGGGGCGATGTTGGCAAGTTTGAAAGAACCTGAACCGCCCAAAGGGCTGAAAGATACGCTTTCCAAAGCGAGTATGCTCAAAGCCTTGTGGGATATGTCGCCCGCTGTGGTGAAAAAACCGCCTTGCCAAGAGATTGTCATCGAAAAAGATGATGTGGATTTGTCGGCGTTACCCATTCAATTTTGTCATCAAGACGATATTGCACCGTTAATCACTTGGGGTTTGACGGTAACCCGCGGACCACATAAAAAACGCCAAAATTTGGGCATATATCGTCAGCAAGTTATCGGCAAAAATCGTGTGATTATGCGATGGCTACACCACAGAGGCGGAGCATTAGATTATCGTGCGTTTCGAGCAGCAAATCCTGATACGCCATACCCTGTGGCTGTGGCATTAGGTTGCGACCCTGCAACAATGTTAGGAGCGGTAACACCTGTGCCTGATACAATGTCCGAATATCAATTTGCGGGGCTACTTCGTGGAGCAAGAACCGAAGTCGCAAAATGTATTGGTAGCGACCTGCAAGTGCCAGCGAGAGCAGAAATTGTGTTAGAAGGTTTTATTTATCCAAACGACACGGCAATTGAAGGTCCTTATGGCGACCACACAGGCTATTATAACGAGCAGGACGAGTTTCCCGTTTTCACCATAGAACGCATAACGCAGCGGGAAAACGCCATTTATCACAGCACTTACACAGGCAGACCGCCCGATGAACCTGCGGTTTTGGGCGTGGCGTTAAACGAAGTGTTTGTGCCGATTTTGCAAAAGCAGTTCCCTGAAATTGTGGATTTTTATCTGCCACCAGAGGGCTGTTCTTACAGAATGGCGATTGTGTCGATTAAAAAAGAATACGCAGGACACGCGAAGCGTGTGATGATGGGCATTTGGTCATTTTTACGCCAGTTTATGTACACCAAATACATTATTGTGGTTGATGACGACATTAACTGTCGCGACTGGCACGATGTGATTTGGGCAATCACCACGCGTGCCGACCCTGTGCGAGATACGGTGTTAATGGACAATACGCCGATTGATTACTTGGATTTTGCAAGCCCAGTAAGTGGTTTGGGCGGCAAAATGGGCATAGACGCAACCAATAAAATAGACGGCGAAACAAGCCGCGAGTGGGGACGCGTGATTACCAAAAATCCTGCGATTGTGGCAAAGATTGACGCCATTTGGAATGAATTGGGACTGTGATTAAGTTTTCAGGCAGCCTGAAAGCACTTCCCGTGCAGGGAAACCGTTATTACGAGCCGTGCCGAACGCACGGCTCGTAATAACGATATAGATTTCAGGTAGCCTAATCACCAAATTATCTTTGATTCATCGGCACAAAGGGCAAATCATCAGGGCCTGTGTAATTGGCTGATGGGCGAATGATTTTGCCGTCATTGCGTTGTTCAATAATGTGTGCCGCCCAGCCTGTAATGCGAGAAATCACAAACAAGGGGGTGAACATCGCAGTCGGTACGCCTAATTGACGGTAGGACACGGCACTGAACCAGTCCAAATTTGGGAACATTTTTTTCTTGTCCCACATTAACGATTCCACGCGTTCGGCAATGTTAAACAGCGTCATATCACCGCCCAATTCCGATAAGCGGCGAGCCACTTCTTTAATCACCACATTGCGTGGGTCGCCCACTGTATAAACTGGGTGTCCAAAGCCAATGACGATTTCTTTTTTCTCCAAGCGTGCGGTAATATCGGCTTCCGCTTCATCTGGCGTGCGGTAACGGCTTTGAATGTCATACGCCACTTCATTTGCACCGCCGTGTTTCGGTCCCTTTAACGCACCAATCGCACCTGCAACCGCTGAATACATATCCGAACCCGTGCCTGTAATCACGCGTGAAGTAAAGGTTGAAGCATTAAATTCGTGTTCTGCATATAAAATCAAAGAGATATGCATGGCTTTAATTTGGTCGTCAGTGGGCGGCACGCCGTGCAGTAAATCCAAGAAATGACCGCCTACGCTGTCTTCTTCGCTATACACGCTAATGCGTTCGCCGTTGTGCGAAAAATGATACCAATAAAGCAACATACTGCCCATACACGCCAGCAATTTATCGGCAATATCTTTGGCTTCTGCTTCGGGGTGCGTTTCGCGTTCAGGCAGCGTTGCCCCCAAAATCGACACGCCTGTTCGCAACACATCCATCGGATGAGCGGCGGCGGGTATGCGTTCTAACACTTCCAACACATTCGCAGGCAAGCCACGCAGGCTAAATAATTTGCGTTTATACGCTGCCAATTCGTGAATATTCGGCAAATGACCGTGAATCAACAAAAACGCCACTTCTTCAAATTCACAATGACGGGCTAAATCCAAAATATTGTAGCCACGATAACTTAAATCATTGCCGTGCTTGCCAACCGTGCAAAGAGCAGTATTGCCAGCAGGCACGCCTGATAATGCAACCGATTTCTTGGCTTTGGGAAGAGTTGTTTCTGACATAGCGATTTTCCTTGTGTTAATTGAAAGAATATCTTTCAGGCTGCCTGAAAGATTGTCTGTGAAAGGAGTTATTGTATTACAAACGAATCAAAATAACTTGATGAAATATTATTCAGGCAGCCTGAAAGATTGTCTGTTATAAAAGGGTTATTGTATTACAAATAAAACAAAATGACTTGATGAAATATTATTCAGGCTGCCTGAAAGAAAAAAAAGACTGCTTAACACAGTCTTTTTTCGCATACCGCACAACGCTTAATCCATGAGCGTTTCCATTAAATCAATCATAAATTCGGCATCTTCCTGCGTGAGTTCAGAAAAGCCGTCTGGCATAGCCAATTCGCCCAAAACGCGTTTGCCCGCGTCTGTGTCTTTCATATTGATAATGGCTTGTCGAATGGTGGGCAGCAACTCGCTTTGTTCAGGGTGCATTAAAATCACATGCGTGATGTCGGTAATGTGGCTTTCAATTAAGACGGTCATTTGTTTTTTGGTCATTTCCGACAGCGAGTGAAAGGAACTGGCGACAAAAAAGGCGGCGTTGGCTTTGCCTTGAATAGCTAACCGTGCGGCTGCCTGAAAAGACGGCACTTCAACCCATTCCAAATCGTTTTCGGTTAAGTTGGCGGCTTCCAACAGTCGCAAGCCGATGAGTTTCACATCACGATTGTTGGTTACGGCAATTTTCATACCCGCTTTTAAGTCGGTGAGTTTGCTTAAACCTGACGATTCGCCTGCGGCAATCACCATTTCATCAGGATTTTTCACGGGTTTAACTACGGGCAGATAGTTTTTGTCGCGAATTAAAGACGCGGCATCAAATGGGTTGGCATAAATTATATCTACCTGATTTTGTTCAAGAATTTGTTGTTGTTCTTCTGCCGAATGGGGGGTTAAAAGGTGAATGGAACACTCGGTATCGCGTTGTAGCGTGGTGTTAAAAATGTGCCAGCCGCCAAAGTGTTCAGGCGGAAAATCGGGGGCAATTAACAGATTAGGCATCGTGCCTCCTCCTACGGATAAAATGGTGTTAGTCATTATGTTGTCTTCCCTATAATTATTTGTTTTTATTAAAAAAATTAAGCCTATTCTTGGGCTTTTAATTCTTGATACAAAGCCTGCATTTCGGCAATTTTTTCGCGTGATGGCTGACGGCGAACCGAAGTGTAGCCGACAATTTTGCCGCCGCGAACATTAGGAATAATGGTGGCATAAACCCAGTAAAAACCGCCGTCTTTACGCAGATTTTTCACATAGCCATGCCATTTTTTACCTGCTTGAACATCGTCCCACAAGCCTTTGAAAGCAACCTTGGGCAAATCTGGGTGGCGTAAAATGCTGTGTGGCGTGCCAATCAATTCATCTCTTTCCCAGCCGCTCATATGCACAAAAGCGTCATTCGCATGCGTAATCACGCCGTCCAAATCGGTGCGGCTAACAATTAAATAGCCCTCTGGAAAAAGGGTTTCTTCATCGGTGGTATAAACGGTGCGTTCAAAATCACCGTAATATTGAAGCGTATGCACTTCGTGCGGCTTTTCAGGCACGGGCATAACGGGCAAAGCATTGCTCATTGTCTTGTTTCCTTTTATGTTTTCATTTAAGTGGTAGTGAGTGGAATGGTTTGTGCTAATTGCTTGTTTTATATTGCACAAAACGAGTGAAACATTGTTAATTTCAGGGCGAAATTATAATATAAAATTTTTGCTTTATGTCAATGTTTTTGATTGTTTTTTGTTAAGAAAATGCTAATATTAAAGTTTGAAAATTCAGGCAGCCTGAAAAGCCATATCGTCATTGCGAGCCGTAATGAAATCACGGCGTGGCAATCTTCTAACTATGAAAAAAGACAGTGCAAAAATGTGTTCAGGCTGCCTGATTTCAGGCTGCCTGAATGGATAGATTTTTATTGCCACACGGATTCGATTTTCCTAACGGAAAATCTTTAAAAACAAAATTTATAGAAACGGCGTTAGCCGTTTCCAATCCGTGTGATAATAAAAAAACAGAATGATTACAGTAGATTATATATTTTTCAGGCAGCCTGAAAACACCGTGTTCTCCGTGTGCTTTGTGAGAGATAAAAAAACTTTCAGGCTGCCTGAAAAAAGCGTGGGCAATAAATTGCCCACCCTACGGTGTTACGCTAACAAATCCTGTTCTTTGGGCGTGTTTGGCGTGGTTTGTGCTTTGACCGCTTGCAAATACAAATGAATGGCATACACCAAATCTTGCGTACCTTGATGATTTAAGGCACTGATTGCAAATAATCTGGGCGTGTTTGTGTCAAAGGCAAACTCATCGGCAGGTTCAGTGTGTTGCCAGTCGATTTTTTGTAAAAACGCGTTGATTTTCTCATCTTTTTCGTTTTCAGGCAGCATATCTATTTTGTTTAATACCAACCAACGCGGTTTGTTATATAACGCTTCGTCATAACGGCGTAATTCGTCAATAATCGCTAAATATTCAGCCGCAGGGTCGGTGTTTTCGTCAAACGGTGCCATATCAACCAAGTGCAGCAAAAGCCCCGTGCGGGATAGGTGTTTTAAAAAACGGTGTCCCAAGCCTGCTCCCTCTGCCGCACCCTCAATTAAACCTGGAATATCCGCCATGACAAAACTTGAATTTTCGTCCATTCGCACCACGCCCAAATTAGGGTGCAGTGTGGTGAAAGGATAATCTGCTACTTTGGGGCGTGCGGCAGAAACAGCACGAATCAGCGTGGATTTGCCTGCATTGGGCATACCTAAAAGCCCAACATCAGCCAGTACTTTCAGTTCTAAAAATAAACTGCGTTGCTCACCCTCTTCACCAGGCGTGGCTTGTTTGGGGGAGCGATTAACAGACGATTTAAAATGAATATTGCCCAAACCGCCTTTGCCGCCTTTGGCTAAACAAATTTTCTGCCCATGAAGGGTTAAATCGCCCAAAATTTCGCCTGTGTCCGCGTCTTTAATTTGTGTGCCAATCGGCATTTTCAGTTCAATATCGTCTGCCCCTTTGCCGTAGCGATCCGAGCCGTGTCCTTTTTCGCCATTATTGGCACGGTATTTTTTGACAAAGCGATATTCAATCAGCGTGTTGATGTTTTCGTCCGCAACCGCAAACACACTGCCGCCGCGTCCGCCGTCTCCGCCGTCAGGACCGCCCATTGGAATGTATTTTTCACGGCGAAAACTCACTGCCCCATTACCGCCATTGCCAGCAATCACTTCAATCTTGGCTTCGTCAATAAATTTCATATTGTTCTTCTCTATATATAAAGGCAGCCTGAAAACTGTGTAACAATAGTTTCAGGCTGCCTGAAAGGTTATTTTCATCAATCTTTTGCCATAAAATTGGCTTGTTGCCAAAACGATACGGCTTGTTGTTGCAGGGATTTTTGCCATTCCATAAAGGGAATTTTTTGTGTGTTATCAAAATAACCGAATGGGTCAAACCATTTGCCTGCTTTGGTCATTGTACGGGCTTGTTCTTGCACGCCTTTTTGCCATTCGGCAAAAATTTTCATATTTTGCTCCAAAAACGGAGCAAACAGACTTTGCGACACTTGCCCGTACATTCTGACCATTTGGCAAATGGTTTCGTTGCTTAAAATCGGCGTGCCGCCCATTTCTTCGTCCGACAAAATTTGCAAAAACACCGAACGCGTTAAGTCTTCACCTGTTTTAGCATCGACAATTTGAATTTCTTCATATTCAATAATCATTTGCTTCACATCGGCAATCGTTACATAACTGCTGATTGCGGTGTCATACAGTCGGCGGTTGGGATATTTTTTAATCAGTCGAATGTTCGTTTTCATCATAATTCAATCAAAGAGTTATACACAAAATTGTCGCCATTATAACCTTTTTTGCGTTTTTTTTCAGAAGGAATTTCAGGCAGCCTGAAAGGCTTTATTTCGTTTGCAAATAATAATATCGTTGATATTTTTGCAAAGTATAAAAATAATGATTGATTGCCAATAGATAGCCCATTTTGCCGTCTAAAAAGCCTAAATTAAAGAAATAGACCCGCAAAAATGCCCAAAAAGGACGCAAAATAATGTCTTTGAAAAAAGACACTTTTTTACCTTGTTGTTGATAGCGTTGTGCGGAAAGTTCGGCGTAGCGGTTGAGTTTGTTGAAATATTGTGCCCATGTTTCGTAAGTGTAATGTAGCATGGACGCGGTGCATTTTTGTGTGGGATAGGCGTGCTGCGGCGATTCATGCACTTGTCCCACATATTGCACACCGTCTTTGGGAAACAGACGCGTTACAAAATCGGCTTTCAGGGTGCCAAATCGCACTCTTTTGCCTTGAAAATGGTTCAAACGGCGAATTTGAAAGGCGATTTTTTGATTATTTTGAATTATTTGTTTGATTTCTTTTGCCAAAGGTTCTGTAATGCGTTCGTCTGCGTCTAAAAACAAAACCCAATCGTGCGTGGCAGATGATAAGGCAAAATTTCTTTGTGCGGCAAAATCGTTGTTCAAAGCGTGCGAAATCACTTTTGCCCCGTTTTGTTGTGCCAAATAAACGGTTTTGTCGTCAGAATTGTCGTCAATCACCAGTATTTCATCAGCAAAATTTGCCGATTGAATGCACGCTTCAATATTATTTTCTTCGTTATGCGTCAAAATAATGACAGACAGTTTATTCATATGGATTTTCTAAATCATTGATCATTTGCAAAAGAAACGCCCGCACTTGATTTTCATCGCACCCCATTAAGAGTGCGTCTTCAAAAGCGTCTTGGGCGGTTTGGTATAACTCGGTCATATTTTCTTGCATGACTTTTACTTTTTCGGTGCAAGCAACCGTTTTACCGTTTGTGTCGTGCCATTTGGGAAAAGGGGGCAGGGGCATAATTTTTAATACATTGGTGTGCGTTCGCTAATGCGTCTGGCACCCACATAGTGTTTGACATAATAAGGTTTATTTAAATTGGCAATCTGAATTTTCTTGCCTGTGCTGGGGGCGTGAATAAATTTATCGTTACCAATGTACATACCCACATGTCCTACGCGTCTGCCAAAGCGGGAGAAAAACACCAAATCGCCAGGTTGCAGGTCGGATTTATTAACAGGCGTGCCTACTTTTGCCATTTCGGACGAAGTGCGTGGCAAATTCACGCCCCACGCTTGGCGGAAAACATATTGTATAAAACCGCTGCAATCCAAGCCTGTGGCGGGTTTCGTTCCGCCCCAGCGATAAGAGATACCGATTAGGCTCATCGCATTCATCAACAAATCGTCCGCTCGCTCCCTATTATAAGCGTTCGGGTCGTCTTCGTTGTATTCGTGGGCTTGAATAGTGCTTGCAGGCGGTGCAATCGGACGCACGGCAGGTTTTCTGTTTTTTTTCTTCTTTTTATTGGCGGTTTTGACGATATGAGAAGTGGTTTCTTCGGCATTGATTTGTTCGGGCATTTCGACAGGTGCGTTTGTTTGAACTTCCATAACAGGAGCAGAAATGCTTTGTGCCGTTACAGGCGTAGTGGATTTGGCTGACGCAGAAGTCGGCACAGCAAACAACGCCGCCGCAATCAACACAGCAGACGCCAATCGATAGGAAATACGCGAACAAAATCGAGATAAATTCATAGGTAAATCAATTAAGTTTATCGTCAAACAGGCAAAATTCGGGTGCCATTATATCACTATTGCACGGTATATTAAAACGCTATTTTTTGTTTGATTTAAGGGCGGTTTAAGGGCAATGACTATGTTTTGCCTTGCGGTAAAACGACTATTTTATAGTCAATTCATACCAAAATCATGCAGCGTTGGCTCGCCTTGCTGTATTATCTATACTATCTGCGGCTTCGCCGCCTTGCCTGTTTTTGGTCTGAATTGACTATAATCCTTTCAGGCAGCCTGAAAGACTTATCGAAGTGTTATCTTAAAAGTTTTACGGCGTATAATAGCCGTTGTCATTTGATACAAAATGTCAGGAAATCAAAATGAAATCCACTTATTTACTCACCGTTTTGTGTTTGTTGTTGCCCACTGCGTGTATTCCTGTGGAATTGCCTGCCAAGCAGTCTCGGCAAGTGGTGTATGAGCAAAATAACAACGCCAATGAGTATATTCTGCACATTGGTTTTAATCCTAAAATCGGCGATACGGCTATTCTTGCCGCCGCTGAAAAATATTCGGCAACGGTTATTCGCCGCACCCATAATACCGTAAGCCTGCGTTTGCCCAAAGGCAGTAATGTCAATCGTGGCATTAACCACTTCAAAAATGTGCGTGGCGTGCAAACGATTGATTTAGAAAAGGTTTATCGAATACAGTAAGCAATGAACAGTGAGCAGTGAGCAGTGAGCAGTTGTTATGTCAAGCCTACGGCTTGACGGATATTTTTAAGATAACGCTTCGATGTGCCTTTCAGGCTGCCTGAAAGAAAAATCGAAGCGTTATCTAAATATTATCCGTTTTGCCTGTCAAGACAAAACTTAATCATTGCTCATTGTCTTTCAGGCAGCCTGAAAAAATTATTTGTTATATAACAAATTCCCTTATTGTTGTCTAAATTAACTGTTGTTATAATACAAACCCATTCAAATCC
>JAFWRB010000225.1 GCA_017508845.1 Neisseriaceae bacterium
CGCAATCGTTAGGAGCGGCGGTTGCCGCACGCATAGGACAGGCATTAGGAGCCAAAATACCACGCCGAGCCGCCCACATTGCCTTTGTGTGCGTGGTGTCAGGTGCAATCGGGGCGTTGTTTGTGGGCGTGGCATTAGCCGTTTTCAGGCAGCCTGTTTTGCATTTGTTTTCAAACGATACGGCGGTATTGCGTTTGGGACGCGATATTTTGATGATTGCCGCCGCCTATCAAGTGGTTGATGCGGTGCAAACCATTGCCGCAGGGGCGTTGCGTGGCTATAAAGCAACCAAAGTGCCAATGATGATACACTTTGCCGCCTTTTGGCTATTGGGCTTGGGGTTAGGGGCGTATCTGTGCTTTGGCGTGGGCTTGCAACTGCACGGTTTTTGGTATGCTTTATTGATTGCCTTGACTGCTGCATCTGTTTTATTAACGGTGTATTTGGTGTTTGTGGCAAAATATGCGATAAAAGCGTGATTTCAGGCAGCCTGAACGCTATTTTTGTATAATTTAACATTATCTAAAATACAGTACACAGCACAATGAACTTTCAACTTTCTCAATTTCCTTTAACCGCAGTGGCTTTGGCTTGGTTTATGTGGGCGGCTTTGGCTTTTGTGGGGGGATATTTACTGAAACAAGAAAAACTGCCGCGTGATAATTGGATTGCGGCAAGTTTAGTTGCGGTGTTTGTGTGGTGTTTGCACGGACAGTTAAATGCGGGCGAATTGGCAGGTTTGCATTATCATTTATTGGGTGTGACGCTGATTTTGTTGATTGTGGGTTTGCCTGCGGCTTTGTTTCTTTTAACGGCAACGGCAGCGGTGTATGCGGTGCTGTTTCAGCATTATTACGATATTGCGGCAGTGGCGTTGTATGTGATTACGGTGATTTTTCCTGCTTTATTATTAGGCAAAATAATGCTTGTTGTAGCACAGAAAATTTTGCCACATCATTTGTTTATCTTTATCTTTTTTAATGGTTTTTTGACGGCTCTGCTGTGTATGCTTTTGGCAGGAACGCTGTCTTTGTGGTTATTGGATATGGCAGGAGCATATTCTTCGGAATTATTGTGGCATCGTTCGTTTCCTGTGCTGTTTTTGCTGTCGTGGGGTGAAGCGTTTTTAACGGGTTTGGCGTGTGCGGTTTTCATTGCATTCGCTCCGCAATTATTGCATTGTTATAGCGATGACATATATTTGCCACGCCGACAATCTTTGTTTTAATTTTTCATATTGTTTTCAGGCAGCCTGAAAGATAATACACTTTTTTGCGATAAAGGGAAGCACAATGAGAAAAGTGAGCGTATGGCAGCGGATTCGTTATTGGTTCGATAATTTAATGTCCAAAGGCAGTGCTTCTCTATTGTTGTTGCTGGCTGTGATTACTGCCGCTGTGGTATTCATAGGCGGATTTCTTGCTGTTATATTGGGCGGAGCAGACGGTAAAGGTGAAGAACCTTTGTGGCAAACAATTTGGTTCACTTTAATGCACGCCATTAACACAGGCGTGCTTGCCAAAGAAGAAGGCACGGTGCCTTATCTGGCGGTGATGACGGTAGTCACTTTGGTGGGCATTTTCATCACCAGTTTTTTAATCGGTACCATTTCTAATGCGATTAAAGAAAAAGTTACGAATTTACAACGCGGTAAATCGCGAGTGATTGAAAAAAATCATATTGTGATTATCGGTTTTGATGAAAATATCACCAGTATGATTGAAGAGTTGGTGTATGCCAACAGCAATCGCCGTGATGCGGTGGTGGTGATTATGGCTGATGAAGATAAGGTGGAAATGGAAAATATCATCAGCGACCGTGTGGCGGATATGGGTAATTTGCGTGTGGTGTGCCGCAGCGGTAAGCCTGATAATCGCAGTGATTTGCTGATTTGTTCGTTAGATACTTGTAAGTCGGTGATTGTGAATATCAACGATGATTTTATGACCGTCAAAGCCATTTTGCTGTGCAAAGCGTTGTTGGACGAGTGCGGCAATCAAGACGCGTGCATTATTGCTACGGTTCGCGACCCCGAAGTGATTCACCCTGCGAAAATTGCAGGCGGCGAACGCGTGGAAATTCTTAATTTTCAAAAAACCATTGCTCGCTTAATGGTGCAGTCGGAACGACACCCTGGTATGTCGGAAATTTTGGCAGAATTGTTAAGTTTTCAGGGCAATGAAATTTATGTGGAAGACAATCCAAATGCAGTGGGTTTAAGTTTGGGTGAAATTAACTTGCGTCTGGCTCATTCCACAGCGATAGGCATTGTTCGTAACGATACGCCGATTTTAAATGGCGACACAAATACGGTGCTTGCCGCAGGTGATAAGTTAATTCTCATCGCACCTGATGACGGCTATGGTCGATTGCGAGAGCGGGCAAGCGTTGATGAATCTGTTTTTGAACAAGAACCGAATGTTCGCCAAGAGCCGCATACGCTGTTGATATTGGGTTATACCGATATGCTCAAACAAATTTTGATTGAAGAAAATGCGTATGCTGCCCCAAATTCCAAAGTGATGATTGCGGCAGAATTTGGCAAAATTAACGCAGAAGCCTTGCCCACAGAAAAAGAATTGTCGAATATTCAAGTGGATATTCACGAATGCGGCATATACAAACGCCGTGTGTTGGAGCAGTTGTTAGCAGAACAGCCGTCCAGCATTATGTTGGTTTCTGATGTGGAAATTTGCGATGAAGAAGCCGATGCGAGAACTTTAATGTTGCAACTTCATTTGAACGATATTGCTGCCGAAATCGGCACAGACATTCCGCTGACGATTGAAATGAACAGCACACGCAATCAGCGTTTATCACAAATGATGCGTGCCACAGATTTTGTGGTGAGCAGTCGGGTTACGGCAAAAATGATGGTGCAAATTGCCGAACAACGCCACAATAAAGCCATTTTTGATTGTCTTTTGTCCGATGACGGTGCCAGCATTTATATGAAACCGATGACCCGTTATGTGAAAACGGATAAACCGTTAAATTATTACACCCTGCGTGCGTCTGCGGCACGATATGGCGAAATTGCGATTGGCTATAAAAAATTTACAGACAACCATTTTACGATTGAAGTGAATCCGCCGATTAAACAAGAAGAAGTGTTTAGCGAACAAGATGAGTTGATTGTGATTGCTAAACGGTAACATAATTGTGCAAACGGTTTTCAGGCTGCCTGAAAAGGTTGGATAAGTTAATTTATTTTTCAGGCAGCCTAAAAGATAATATACTTATATTTTTCAGGCTGCCTGAAACTTTAAATAAGGAGAGAAAAATGAAACACGCATTATTGTTTTTATGTTTATCGGCAACAGCGGGTGTGCTTTTTGCTCAACCTGTGTATTCTACTGCACCGCAAGATAAGGTGATGGTCAATCGCTCGTTTGCTAATAACGCACCGCGTCCGCAACACCGTCCGCCGCCGCCGCGTTATCATCGTCCGCCTACGCCTTATTATGGCGACTATGGCTATTACGGTTCGCAAGGTTATGGCGGTAATGTGCATATTGGCAGAAATACGGGGCATTCTTCGATTGGTGTGAATATCGGCTTTGATAACCGTGTGTATTATCCTGCCTATCCAAATTATTCGGTGTATCGCAACGGCTATGTCGTGGGCTATGCGGACGGTGTGAATAATGCCCGCATTATTGACCGCACGGAAGTGATTGCAGACGGCGTGGGCAGTGGTAATGCTTATGAATGTCGTATTACAATCAATGGCTTACACAAATATATCGGCATGGCAGGCTTTATCGACATTGCCCAAAACCGTGCGATTGAAAATTGCACCGCCGATTGGAACGCTGAGAAATGCCACAGTGCGACAATGAAATGCGATACGGTGAATTAGGGGTTGCCTGAAAAATAAAACCGCTCTATTTAGGGCGGTTTTTTTGGGATTGATTTTTTTCAGGCTGCCTGAAAAACCGTAAAATTTTCTGATAACACGCTAAAAAATCGCATACAATCAAACTATTTAATTTAATCCAAACGCAAATAAATATGTCGATTGAACAGCATTTGAATTTACCTGATTTAGACACGCCTGCCTTGCAACGCCTATGCGGTGCGTTAGATGAAAATTTACAATTATTAGGCAAAGCGTTAGCCGTGCAAATTATTCGCCGTCATACTGCGTTTTCGGTTTCAGGCAGCCTTGCTGAACATGCAATTATTGCCATTCAGCAATTATCCGAAATTGCCAAAGAGCGAGAAATTTCGCCTGACGACATACAACTTGCCGCTGTGGCTGCCCGCACTTCGCATAACGAAACCGCAACGCATTCATCTGCCAAAGGTTTGAAAACACGGCGTGGGCAATTAAACGGCAGAACGCCACGGCAGGACGGTTATATTCGAGCGTTGTTGAACCACGATATTGTGTTTGGTTTAGGGCCAGCAGGCACAGGCAAAACCTATCTTGCCGTTGCCGCCGCCGTTGATGCGATTGAGCGGCATTTAGTCGAACGCATTGTGTTAGTGCGTCCTGCGGTAGAAGCAGGCGAAAAATTAGGCTTTTTGCCTGGTGATTTAAGCCAAAAAGTCGATCCTTATTTACGCCCTTTGTATGACGCATTGTTTGATTTAATGGGCTTTGACAAAACCACAAAACTCATTGAAAAAGGCTTAATCGAAATCGCCCCGTTGGCGTATATGCGTGGGCGAACGCTGAATAACGCCTACATTATTTTGGACGAAGCCCAAAACACCACGCCCGAACAGATGAAAATGTTTCTCACCCGCATAGGCTTTGGTGCGAAAGCGGCGATTACAGGCGACATCAGCCAAATCGACTTGCCCCGCCACATCAAAAGCGGCTTAAAAGACGCACGCGAAAAATTAGACGGCATAGACGGCATTTATTTTCACACCTTTACTTCCGCCGATGTGGTGCGACACCCTTTGGTGCAGAAAATTGTTGATGCGTATGAGAAAGCGGAAGAGTAGGGCAAATATAATTTTTCAGGCTGCCTGAAAAATCAAAACGGCAACGCCATACAAAAGCCCTTGCTGTCATTACGAGCCGACAGACAAGCGTTAGCGGTTTTAGTGCTTACGCTTGTGTCGTTGCGAGACTGCCAAAGGCAGGCGTGGCAATCTAATTTTACTGCATAGGCGTAGTAATCTCCTTGCTATGAAAAATGGCAATGCAAAAATGTTTTAACTTCGTCTTGCGGCTCGTTGAACGCTGTTTCAGGCAGCCTGAAAATGGATTAAGACGCGTGGCGGGTAAGTTGCACAGCCTACGCTCGCTACTGTAAAAGAGTACATAAGGAGTACATACGATGAATTTTTCTGCTGATGATATTTCTGAATGGAAAGACATTCTGTGTGATGAATTACAGAATAAAACCGATGATGAAATAAATGATTATTTATTGAATTTACAAGAACTTACATTATATCAATTAAAATGTGAAAGTCTGCCAAAAAGTTTGGGTAAGTTACGCAATCTAATATATTTGCGAGTGTGGTCTTGTCCTAATATTACTACTTTGCCTGAACAAATTGGACAATTAGCAAATTTATCAGAATTGCGTGTGTTGTATTGTGAGCGTTTAATGCATTTACCTAACAGTGTATGTCAATTACTCAATCTGAAAAAATTACAACTATCTGATTGTCATCAATTTGGTGAGTTGCCTGAACAAATGGGGCAATTACAACAGTTAGAAGTATTGGAACGCCATAGTTGTTTGTATATGCAATCTATTCCAAAACAAATTTGGCAATTAAAAAATTTAACTGAATTGACATTAACCGCAGTCAATGCTGTGCTGCCCGATGATATTGGGCAATTACGCAAATTGCAAAAACTGAATTTAAGTGGTAGTCAATTTAAAAATTTACCAGATAATATTGGGAAATTAGAAAATTTATGCTTATTAGTTTTGTCTTACTCAAATTTAAAGGCATTACCTGATACTATTGGACAATTAAAAAATTTAAAATATTTACATTTAAACGGTTGTAATCAATTAACAGGGCTACCTGAAAGTATTGGTCAATTAGGCAATAGTTTGCAAACATTGGAATTAGATGGTTGCGATTTTATGGCATTACCTAACAGTATTGGACAATTAAAAAGACTTCCTAATAAATGGCGATTGCCTATGGGATTAACTTCATTACCCGAACAAATAAGAGAATTATCCTTTATCTGCCATTTAATTATTACGATTGACGATAAGCATTTGGATATTATTGAGCATATTGCCCGATTGTTGCCAAATATAACGACTTTGGAAATTCGAGATGCAGGCTATCATTCAAATTGTTCTTTAACAAGGCTACCAGAAACAATTGGACAATTATGGGCATTGCAAATATTAGATTTAAGTGGTTGCGAATACCTAAGAATACTACCAGAACAATCTATTGGACAATTAAGAAATTTAAAAATATTGGATTTACACTATTGTCCGAAATTAAAGGTGTCAAACGAATTTTTCGATGCATTGTCAGAATGTCAGATTTTGGGTAAGAAAAGGAAAAAGCAATCGTAGAGACCATAAGCAAGTGTAGGGTGTGCAACTTGCCCAAAAATGATTTCAGGCTGCCTGAAAACATTTTTGAGATACGCCGTTATATTGATTTACGCCACCCGAATATTTTGGCTACGCCAAAATATTCGGAGATTGCCACGCCGTGCTATCGTACGGCTCGCAATGACGATAAGGGCTGCCTGAAAAATTGTTCCCAGTGCTGTTAAAAAATATCCCCTAAAAATCTGTTATAATTTTGCTTATTTTCTAATCCCCTTGCGTGTTATTGCGTGGTGTGATGTAAATTTTAAATTGTGGGGTGTTGCGTGAATATCAATAAATTGGGCGTGCGTGTTACTAAATTTGGGGAAAAATTTAAAGATTCTGCCTTAAAAACAACAGGGAACTGGAAAATTGATGCACAAATCAGGGAACTGCAAAACGAGATTACGGACGCATACCGTATTCTTGGCTTTGCTTATTATGAAAAAATGAAAACAGATGACCCTGCTGTTCGTGATAATTTCAGCGTCAAAGCCAAAAATCTCATAGACGAAATTGACAATAAGTCAAATCAATTAACCACACTTGTGGAAAGCAAAACTTTGTTGGTACAAAAGCGGTGCAATCAGTGTAGTAAAGAAGTGCCTGGTGACAGCCTATTCTGCCCATATTGCGGTGCATCATGCAAAGAGAGTGCTGTTGATGAATAATTCGATTTTGAAAAAATGTTCGCATTGCTTTGCGGTGATACTCCACAACTGGCAATATTGCACACATTGTGGCTGTGATGTTAGCCAAAATGGGCAATGTAAAATGGCACTCTCTTTCCCTGTGGTCAAAACCGAGTGGGGGGAAGCAAAATTAAAAGAAATATACCAAGAAGAAGTTGCTTTTTTTGCCACCAGTACAACGCTGAAAGAAATTAAAAACTCGGTTTCTAAAATGCTGTTTGAAGATGAAAGTATCGCCGAACAGGCAAACAATGAAACCAAAGCATTACCCGTTGATATTTCGGATAAAACCGAAAAACCAAACAATAAAGAAAGGGTTTTGCCTTTTAAGGGCATTAAAGATTCTGTTTCCAAAATTCTGTTTGAAGGCGAGATTGTTGAACCCATAGATTTAGGCACAGATGAAAAAAGAGAACTCATTGTTGATATTACCGACCGCACAGTCAAACAAAATGGCAAGGAACGGGTTTTATTACAAGATATTCATCTGAAAGTTGCCGATGGTGAAATGTGCTTAATTTTAGGCGGTTCGGGTGCGGGTAAAACCACTTTCTTAAATGCGGTGATGGGCAGTGAGCGGGCAAATGCCAAAGTTACCTACGGCGGTATTGATTTATACGAAAGTTATGACCGACTGAAACATTTTATCGGTTATGTCGCCCAAATGGATCCGTTGCGAATGGACGACACGGTTTATATGACGCTGCACAGTGCCGCACAGTTAAAACTGCCGCGACAAATTGTGGAAGACAAAGAACAGTTAAATCAACGCATTCAAATGGTTTTGGAAACCGTGTCGCTTACGGAAGAATCGGAAAACTTGGTGCGAAAATTAAGTGGCGGTCAGAAAAAACGGCTGAATATTGCGGTTGAATATATTACGAATCCGCACTTATTCTTTTTGGACGAGCCTGATTCTGGGCTTGATGGCAGCCAAGCCAGAATTTTAATGGAAAATTTAAGAACCATTGCCGATACGGGTAAAATTGTGATGCTGATTTCGCATGTACCTGACCGAGTGCTTTATTTATTCGACAAGGTAATTGTGTTAGCCAAAGATAAGCGTTCAGGTGTGGGCGGTTTGTCGTTTTTTGGCAGTGTGAAAGACGCTTTGCAACACTATCAAACCGAAACATTAGAGGGCATTGTGGCTGTTTTGGATAAACAAAGTGGTGCGGCGTAATTAGGGAAAAGGTTGTTGTTATGGAATATTCATCTCGCATTAAACAAATTCAAATTTATTTTGGCAAACGCAAACGGGAATATTTAAACGGCAAAGGGCTGTCGCGAACGATTATTTACACGCTCGTCATCGGCTTTTTGCTGGCTTTGGTTTTGGGCGAGCAAATGTTTAAAGAAGAGCAAATGTCCAAATCAGGTTTTTTTATCCTTGCCACGATTTGCATTTTTTACGGCGTTTTTAACTCGGTGCGATTAGTGTGTGCGGAACGCGAAATTATCAAGCACGAACACCGCAGTGGCATGCACATTTCTTCTTATATTTTAGGCTATGCCGCGTTTGATTTCTTTATCTGCTTGCTTCACGCATTCGTTACTTGGGGCATTATTACGGCGTGGTATTTTTCTGCCATTATGGGTGCGGGCGAAGACGGTGCGTATTCGCATTCGTTTATGCGGCTTCCTGCTTATTTACTCACCATGATTATCATCACCGTTGCGGCAGACGCAATGGGGCTGTTTGTTTCATCTTTCTTAAAAAACACCTTTGACGCCATGAAAGCCATGCCGTTTGTGATGATTTTACAAATTGCCTTTGCGGGCATTGTGTTGCAGTTGCCCAAAATAATGACTTGGGTGAGCAATCTGACTTTAAGCAAGTGGGGAACAAATGCCATGATGGCGATTGCCTTTCCCAAAGAAAACCCAAATTTACTTTCCTGCTGGGGCGTGTTAATTTTATTCACACTTGTTTTTCTGGCTTTGTCTATTTTGGTATTACAGTCGATTGATAAAGACCAGAGATAAAGAAAAAGCATTAAACCGTTTTAATGTGATAAAAAGCGTGTCATTGCGAGCCGTTGCATAGCAACGGCGTGGCAATCCAGTGAAGAGGCGTAGGTTCTGAACCAACGCCGTAGGCGTTGTAACGGCAGAGTTCGTGATGATATAAGAGAATTTAATCAATGGCACGCATATGAAAATCTATTTTGTTGTTAGCGATAAATCACTAACAAATATTAGGCGATATAGGCAACCTGAAAAGCATAATGCAATGTCGTTAAAACGCCTTACGGCGTTTGTTTTGCCTAATGGCAAAACTGGATTGCCACGATTTGAACTGCGTTCAAATCTCGCAATGACACAGGTAGAAACATTTGTTTCAGGCTGCCTGAAAGGTATTTTATATTTTATATTCTTTGTTATAATTTTTTATATACATTACAAGCTTGTTTTTCTCCTAAATCACAGGCTTTACCAAAATATTTTTTGGCTGTTGAGAGATTTTTCTTCACACCCTGACCGTTACCATATAACATGCCGAGATTAAAGCAACCTGGTGCTGCTCCCCCATTACAGGCTTTTTCAAATAATTTGGCGGCTTGGGTATGGTCTTTCTTAACACCTTGACCATTGTAGTACAGTAATCCTATATCAAAACAGCCTTCTGTAACATTGTTATTACAGGCTTTTTCAAATAATTTTACGGCTTGGGAGTAGTTTTGCTTTACTCCTTTACCTTCTGCATACGATGAACCAAGACTAACGCAACCACTTATGCTACCACCATTACAGGCTTCTTCCCATAATTGAGCGGCTTGTACATTATCTTGTTGTACGCCTTGTCCTTTTCTATACAACAAGCCAAGATTGTTGCAACCTTTCGCAATACCACCGTTGCAGGCTTGCTCAAATAATTCTGCTGCTTTGGAATAGTTTTGTGGTACGCCTTGACCATTGAGATACAAAAAGCCGAGAGCATGGCAACCTTGTACAGCACCACCATTACAGGATTTTTCAAATAATTGAGCCGCTTGTGTGTAATCCCTATTTTGAAAAGCTTCATCTCCTTTTTTAAAATTGACATCACTGTCGTCTATTATCAAGGACATGTCGAAAGCGTATTCTTTTTTATTTTTATTGAAAGGAACCACATATTCCATATTTTTTACATTTTTTCCACTGACGCTAACATTTAGTGGTGCGAATTCTCCTTGATTATTTGTTTGTGGTTTAATGTCAAGCCGTAAATTATCAGGATACTCGTCATCAGTTTCTCCGCTTGCGTACAAATGACCGACAGGAATAATATTATTGTCATGATGAGCAAAAAGTTCTGTATAAATAGAAAAATTCCCCATATGAGCATTTTCCTGTACAATATTCCAACCATAAATATGCTGACCAAATTGCAGAAAATCGATTGTTTGAATAGCATCTCCACCATATGAACCGATATTTTCTTCTCTTTGACTAATTATTTGATACCCATTTTCGTTATCTTTTTTTATAACAAACATAATTACAAAACCTTGGCAAGCATGGCAATTATACGCATTAGCGTATTTATTGTTTTGAGTATCAGATTTTAATACTAAATATGTTTTATTATCTGCCGTATCAATACGATTAGTTTTCATACAATATTTAATATTCTCATCTGATTGATAAATATAACAATACATTTTGTTTTATTGACCGTTGCCGTCAGC
>JAFWRB010000226.1 GCA_017508845.1 Neisseriaceae bacterium
CTGCACCACTTTCAACCGCAACAGAAAATCCCAACTTAATTAACTGGGCAACCGTAGTCGGCGTGGCGGCAACGCGTTTTTCGCCGTCCAAACTCTCTTTTGGGATACCTATTTTCATCGTATTTCTTTCTATCTTTTCAACCGAGTAAAACACTGTATTCTAACCGATTTATGGAAAATATATGGATTTAATTTCAGACAGCCTTTTAGGCAGCCTGAAAGTTTAATTTTGCTATCAAATATGCTATCATATTTCGATGAAAATTATTTTAGATACCAATATTTTAGTCGCCGCTTGTATGGGTTCAAAACCTGCCAATACGCTTGTTGCACAATGTTTGCAGGGCGTGTTTTGTCCCATTGTTGGCACGGCGTTGTTTAATGAATATGAAACGGTTTTATTGCGTGAAGAAATCTTTACAAACTGCCGTTTGAATGTTGCTGAACGAGAAGAATTGCTTAATATTTTTCTATCTTGTTGTCAGTGGGTGAAAATTTACTATGCTTGGCGACCAAATTTGCGTGATGAGAGCGATAGTCACTTGATTGAATTAGCGGTTGCAGGAAATGCTAACTATTTGATTACACGCAATATTCGTGATTTTTATCAAGCACAGTTGCATTTTCCACACATTCATATTCGCACGCCAGAAGATTTTTTACAGGAGATAACACAATGAGTGCTTTAACTTTTCGCTTATCCGAACAAAAACACCAACGCTTAAAAGAAATGGCACAACAACAAAACGTGAGCGTCAATAAATTGTTAGACGAAACTGTTTCGGTTTTGCTTGCTGAACACGACGCATACACACGCTTTTTGGCTCGTGTTGCTTTGGGCAAAAATCAAGTTCCGCGAGGCTTGGATTTGCTCAATAAAGCGATTGGATAAGTCATATATCATAGTTATTTATTTTTTCAGGCTGCCTGAAACGCATAAAAACCTTTCAGGCAGCCTAAAAAATCGCATAAAATCAATTTTTATTCAATTTATAAACACGCCAAACTATGCTGACTCCTTATCGTCCTGATTTAGAAACACTTTCACCCGAAACGCTGTCGTTTGCGTCTATTGCTTCGCAACGCACGGAAATTTTGTTGTGCCAAAACGAGTCATTTGAACGCTTGCAAAACGATATTAGGCAAATACTCTCCGACACGCACCACATTCCTTTGTGCGAAGAACACAACGATGTGATGTATCACTTTTTGCAGGACGAACATTATCCCAAAGGCGTTTATCGGCGGTGTCATGCCCAGTATTATCGTGCGGCAATCCCTGATTGGGAAATTTTGTTTTCTGTGGCTGATTTTGACGAAATTTTGGGCGAAAGCGTTTATCTTACTGGGGTTACGCATTGCGAAACCAATCCCACTCGGGCATTGCTTTTTTTGTCGCCACAAGGCTCGGATAAGGCTTTTACATTGGAGTTTGATTTTATCGATAAAAAAATTGTGGAAAACGGTTTTCATTTTCCCTGCGGCAAAAATCATATTGCGTGGCGAGATAAAGACAGCCTATGGGTGTGTCCTGCCTTTGACGAACGCCACATCACGCAAAGCGGCTATCCGCGAGAAGTGTGGCTGTTTAATCGTGGCGATAGTTTTGAAACGGCAAAACCTGTTTTTCAGGCAGCCTTTGAAGTTGTAGGCGTTGATGCGTGGCGGTATTTGGATACGCAGGGCAAGGATTTGGATATTATTTGTGTGAATCACGGCTTTTTTACGCCTGAATATTTTTTGGTTGATAAAAACAATGAAGCAACGCCCATACCCTTGCCTGACGGTGCAGAATTGTGCGGTGTTTTGGGCGGTTTTTTGCTTTTGCGATTGCAAAAAGATTGGAAACGCACCAAGCAAACGCATAAACAAGGCTCTTTGATTGCAGTGAAATTTGCCAAAGGACAATTATTAGAATCGTTTGTACTGTTTAATCCGCTTGATAAACAAAGTTTGCAAGTTGTTGAAACTTCACGCCATTTTGTGTTGATTTATTATTTAGACAATGTTTCAGCGAGCCTCAAAGCGTGGCAATTAAACGAAGGCGGTGCGTGGCGAGAAGTGGCGGCTCCCAAAATTTCTGCGCGCACCATTGAATTGACCGACCAGCCATTAGGCGGCGATGTGTTTTATTTTTTGGCAGAAGACACGGTTAATCCGCCTGTGTTGTATCTTTGGGACGCAGGGTGCGATGAATTAAGCGTCATTCGCCGCCGCAAAGCGGTGTTTAATTTAGAAAATATTGAATTAAAACAATATACTGCACAATCAGCGGACGGATGCGAAGTGCCTTATTTTTGGTGTGGCAAAGAAGAAAACCCCAATACGCCCACGATTGTTTTGGTGTATGGCGGTTTTGGCGAAAACACCTTGCCCAATTATCAAGAAATTTTGGGGAAACACTGGTTAGAATTGGGCGGTGCAATCGTTTTCGCCTGCGTGCGTGGCGGCGGCGAATTGGGTGTGGATTGGCATTATGCCGCACAACGAGAACATAAATATAAGGCGGTAGAAGATTTAGTGGCAGTAATTGACGATATTCAACGCAAAAATTTAACTTCTCCTGACTATACAGCGATACAAGGTGGCAGTAACGGAGCGTTAATTGCCACAGCCGCTATGTGCAAAATGCCACAGAAAATGGCTGCCCTTGTTGCCGAAGTGCCTATGGCGGATATGTTGCACTATACCCAATTTGGAGCAGGTGCGTCTTGGATAGACGAATACGGAAAGCCAAGCGATACAATCATTCAGGCAGCCTTACAACGCTTGTCCCCAATCGCTCAATTAGATAATGTGGCTGGCGACTTGCCTGCGATTTTAATCACCACAGATTTAGCCGATGACCGCGTAACCCCCATTCATGCGATGAAGTTATACGCCAAATTAACCGAAAAACACGCCAATGCCTTGTTGTATCTCAATGAAAGCGGAGGACATGACGGCAACACTTCGCTTGATACGGCGGCAAAAAACACCGCTCTTGTGATACAGTTTTTGCAAAGGCAATTTGGTTTTCAGGCAGCCTGAAAAAATAAAGTTGTCAAGCCTGTTAAGACTTGACATACTCATTGCTCATTGATTTTAAGCCACTGCCACACTGCGTAAAATTTCCGTCAATGCGGTTTGGCTATCATTGCCCCTTTGCAAAGTTTTTAGACGGTGTCCTGCCACAGGCAGAAATATCGCTTGCACATCTTCGGGCAAAACCATATTGCGTTTTTCAATATAAGCGTGGGCTTTGGCGGCTTTGATTAACGCCAAACCTGCACGCGGACTTAATCCTTGCACAAACACGCCTTCCACACGCGTGGCATTGACTAAACGATAAACATAATCCACCAAAGCGTCTGACACAGGCATTTCATCAACTGCCTTTTGCATTTGCAAAAGCAATTCAGGATTTAAGGCAGCCTGAATGCGTTTGATATTTTCCCGCCGAGAACCGTGTTTGAACAAATATTTTTCCGATTGTTCAAATGGATAACCGATTGAAATACGCATTAAAAAGCGGTCTAACTGCGATTCAGGCAAGGGAAAAGTACCGATTTGTTCAGACGGATTTTGCGTTGCCACCACCACAAACGGCTTGGGCAGGGCGTAAGTTGTGCCGTCAATCGACACTTGCCGCTCTTCCATCGCTTCCAAAAGAGCCGATTGCACTTTGGGCGATGCTCGGTTAATTTCGTCCGCCAATAAAAAATGGTGAAACACGGGACCCGCTTGAAATTCAAATTGCCCAACATTGGGGCGAAAAATATTCGTGCCGAGTAAATCCGCAGGCAGCATATCATTGGTAAATTGCACGCGTCCAAAATTTAAGCCCAAAACCGCCGCCAAGCCTTGTGCAAGCGTGGTTTTACCAACACCAGGCACATCTTCTAACAACAAATGCCCGTCTGCCAAAATGCACACCACAGAAAGCCTAACGACTTCTTCCTTGCCCAAAATTAAATTGTCTAATGTTTGAAAAACGCTGTTGAGATTGCTCATATTTGTCTTGCTTTGAGATGAAAAGAGTGGCTTATTTTAACACGCTTTACTTGGCGGCATAAGGATTGAAAGGCAAAAAATAATTTTTCAGGCAGCCTGAAAAATGTTTATCACCTAAAATAATATCCATTTAAAAAATCGTTTATTTCTTGACAAAAGGCACAATTTTTTACTTACCAAAGGCATACAATCTAAAATGTTTTCAACAAAACAGAGGTATCCGAAAATGGCAAAGTTAGATAAAGTGTATCAACTCTTTATCAATGGCGAGTTTGTTGAAGCAGAAAACAAAGCCACCATTGATGTGTTTAATCCTGCCACTGGTGAGAAATTAGCCAGTATTGCAGAAGCAAGCAAAAAAGATGTGGATAAAGCGGTAAAGGCAGCACGCAAAGCGTTTGAAAAATTCCGTTTTTCCACTGTGGCAGAACGAGCCAAATTGTTGTTGGATATTGCCGATATTATCGAGCAGAACAAAAAATGGCTTGCCCAAGTAGAAACCATGGATAACGGCAAACCCATTCGCGAAACGATGAATGTGGATATTCCTTTTGCGGTGGAACATTTCCGTTATTTTGCGGGCGTAATTCAAGGCGAAGAAGGCACAGCCAACATTCTTCACGACCCATTAGGTGGCGATTTTATGTCGATTGTCCTGCGTGAGCCGATAGGTGTGGTGGGGCAAATTGTGCCGTGGAACTTCCCTTTCTTAATGGCGGCGTGGAAACTCGCTCCTGTGATTGCCGCAGGTGATACTTCCGTTTTCAAGCCGTCTTCCGAAACTTCTTTGAGCGTTTTGGAATTGATGAAGTTAATCCAAAAAGTGCTGCCCAAAGGCATTGTGAATGTGGTTACAGGCAAAGGCTCGACCACAGGCGAATTTGTGCGTACGCATAAGGGGTTAGATAAATTAGCATTCACAGGCTCAACCGAAATCGGTCGTTCGATTGCACTGGCTGCGGCAGAAAAAATCATTCCTGCCACACTCGAATTAGGCGGCAAGAGTGCCAATATTATCTTTGATGATGCCGACTTTGATAAAGCGATTGACGGCGTGCAGTTGGGCATTTTGTTTAATCAAGGACAAGTGTGCTGTGCGGGTAGCCGTATTTTTGTACAGGAAGGCATTTACGACAAATTCGTCAAAGCGATTGTCGCCAAATTCAAGAAAATCAAAGTGGGCGATCCGATGAATCCCGATACGCAAATGGGTTCGCAAATCAACAAAAAACAAGCCGACAAGATTTTGAACTATGTGGAAATCGGCAAAAAAGAAGGAGCCAAAGTGTTAGTCGGTGGCAAACGCAGCAAGGCGGGTGATGCTTTTATTGAGCCAACGCTGCTGGAAGTTTCCACTAATTCCTGCACAATAGCCCAAGAAGAAATCTTTGGACCAGTGGGTGCAGTGATTAAGTTCAAAGACGAAGCCGAGTTGATTAAAATGGTCAATGACAGCGAATACGGCTTGGGCGGTGGCGTTTTCACCAACGACATAACACGTGCCTTACGCGTTTCTCGCCTAATGGAAACAGGCAGGGTTTGGATTAACACCTATAACCAAATCCCCGCAGGTTGCCCATTCGGTGGCTACAAAGCCAGTGGCATCGGTCGTGAAACCCACAAAATGATTTTGGAACACTATTCTCAAATCAAAAACTTGGTGATTGACCTAAAAGGCAAAGAAAGCGGTTTCTATCCACAATAAGTATTTGTTTTTGTTTCTTATAAACGCCGTTGTAATGACGGCGTTTTTGTTGTAAATAAAGTTTCAGGCTGCCTGAAAAGATTTAGTCGATTGGTAACAAAATCTATTAGCATTGGTTTGTCGTGCTATATTTTGAACTGAAACGACTATATCCTATTGAGTAGGTTTATAATAAACCCCTTTTGAACACGCTTAAAACACTATGCCCCCTTGTGCCGAACATTCTTTATCGTCTCACAATCCCCACATTTTGGGTTGTCCTGAATGTGGAGAAAGTGTTCGTGCGGCGGCGGCGAATGGGGAAATGGCGGATTGTCCGACTTGCGGCAGAAATCTGATTCGCGTAGAAAATAATCCTTATTTGTTGCCGTTTGTGTATGCTCTCACGGCATTGGCAATGTTAGTGCCTGTTTCTTTTGGATTTTTTCTTTCCGTGCGTATGATAACTGTGGCAGAACGGCTGACGCTGCCCGGTATGATGCACGCTCTTTTGCGGCAGGATTACAGTTTTTTGGCAAACGCAATGTTTCTTTTAACTTTTGCGACACCGCTGTTTTTTTTAATATTGTTATTATATGTTTTGGGTGCGTTTATTCAAAATAAAAACCGTCCATTTTTATTACCTGCCGCTCGCTGGGTTTTGCGATTAAAACAATGGTTAATGGTAGATATTTTTGCATTATCTTCAATCGTTGCTTTAATTAAAATTAAAGCATATGCCGAAGTGGAATTTGGTTTATCTTTTTATGCGGTTTTTATCTATGCTCTATTGCTGTTTCGCATATCACAAGCCGTTACGCCACACTGGTTATTTTTTAGAGCAGCGGAATTATCATCAACCCATATTCATTTAGATAAAGAACATAATATTGTTTATTGTCATCGTTGTTTTTTCAGGCAGCCTGAAAATTCAACTCGTTGTTCTATATGCGGAACTTATATTTTATTTAGACGAGAACACAGTTTAACTTTATCCACTGCATTTTTAATTGCGGCAATGATTTGTTATATTCCTGCTAATTTATTGCCTATGATGATTACTTCTGACCCGACAACGGTTGTGGTCAGTCAAATTTTTGACGGTGTTTTGACGCTGTGGCGAAATAAAGATTATTTGGTTGCGGTGATTATTTTTTCTGCCAGTATAGCCATTCCTTTATTAAAAATTGTGGCAATGATTATTTTATTGTTATCGGCTAAATTTAGGCTGCCTGAAAAAATATCCGCTCATCAATTATCTATATTACACCGTATTGTGGAAATGATTGGTCGCTGGTCAATGATTGATATTTTTGTAACCATTATTTTAATGGCAGCGTTTTCCACGCCGATTGCCAAAGTCGAAGCGGGCAGTGCAACCATATATTTTACATTAGTGGTTGTTTTAACAATGCTTTCTGCTTATTTCTTTGATACACGGCTTCTGTGGGAAAAAGAAAAGGAAAATGCGTCAATATTCTGATAAAATGAAACATTTTATAACTTACAACCACACAATATAGGACAAAACTATGACGGACGATACGCAAAATATACCCATTGCCAAAAAACGCTATACCAAAGCGGTGGCAACCGTGTGGTTGGTGCCTTTGGCGGCGTTGGCGGCTGGGGTGTGGTTGTTAGCCAGCACCATTCGCGAACGCGGCCCTGAAATTACGCTGGCTTTGCCTGACGCAGACGGTATTCAGGCAGGCTCAACGGTGATTAAGTTGTTGAATGTCGATGTCGGTCGTGTGGTTCGTGTGTCTTTGAACGATACGCACAACGGCGTGATTTTGAAGGCGAGAATGGACAAATCCGCCGCTAAACTATTAACCGATGAAACGCAATTTTGGCTTGTTAAGCCACGCATTGACCGCAAAGGGGTAACGGGTTTAGGCACGCTTGTTTCAGGCTATTATATTGAAATGTCGCCTGGCAAAAAGGGTAACGCCAAACGCGATTTTACGGTGATTGACGCGATGCCGTCCGATTTAAGCACCACAGGCGGCAAGCATTTTCAACTTGTGGGCGAGCCTGACGGTGCCTTGCTGTCGGTGGGTTCGTCCGTTTTGTATCGCAATATTGAAGTGGGCGAAGTGGCACATGCTCACTTTAATCCGCAAGAAAATACAGTGTCGTATCGCATATTTATTAAGCACCCAAACGATGTTTTGGTAGGCGAAAATACACAATTTTGGTCGGCTGGCGGCTTGAATGTGGATTTTTCTGGCGGCACGCTGAATGTGGCTGCACCGCCTGTGGGAGCGATTTTAAGTGGTGGGGCGATTGAGTTTGATAATCCACAAGTCATCGGAAAAGGTGCAGAAGTTGATGAAAATAAAAAATTTATTTTGCATAAAAACGCTCACGCTATTGAACATAAAACACCTGAAAACGCATTAAAATTAGTGGCATTTTTTGACCAAAGTGTGGCAAGTTTGCAAAAAGGCTCACCTGTGGTTTATAAAGGTATTACCGTAGGCTATGTTGAAAATCCGCAGTTTTTTTATTCGAAATATAAATCGAAACTCTTTGATAATAAAAATATTCCTGTGTTATTTTATTTATCGCCTGAATTGTTTGGCGAAAATACAGATATTAAAGAATGGCAAAAATCTATTGATAAAACCGATCTTGTAGAGATCCTTCACCGTGGCAATCCTATCGTCCTCTGATTTGGAACGGAGGACATAAA